>JAQBOY010000362.1 GCA_028287805.1 Mucilaginibacter sp. | reverse complement strand
CATAATCGGAAGAAAAAGTTTGATTTGAAAGAGACCCATCAAAGTCGATTCCCTGTATCACAACATTGCTGATAGTGGGATCATTCCACCAGGCCTGGTAAAACATAGAAGGTGGGTTATACCTGCCCCCTGATAATTTTAGATGACAGGTGGCGGGGCCACTTCCCTGCATACCAACGCCATTAACCAGTGAGATAACCCCACTGCCAATGCCGGCCCCGGCAATTAAATATGTTCCGTCAGGAAAATAAATTGTAGGGATATTGTTTGTTTTGGCATAAGCCATGGCTTTTATAATGGCTTGAGTATCATCAGTTACGCCATCGCCTTTCGCACCCTGGGTGGTTACATTAACCGCATTGGTTGGGGGCGCAGTAGTTAAGGTAGTAGGAGTTGTTGGGGGAGGTGTTGTTGTAGTAGTTGTACTTGTTGCGTTGTTTCCATGAGTTTTTACACTGGCATCTTTCTGGCATGAATAATTTAAAAGAATGATTAGGGCTAATAATAGTTTTTTCATAAAAAAGGAGTAAAAAATAGTTATTAATAGGGGTTAAAAGCGTTATATTATAATTTATGTTATCTAAAATTGCATCTGATTAAAAACTTCGAGTTATATTTAAAATTTATTGGAGAAAAACTACAATAGAACTGAATTGCATGTTTATACGGAGTTTCTAATTAAATGGTTATAAGTAAATTAAGTATATGTAAAGAGTATTTTCTTTAGGGTTTAATTTTAGTCGGTCACAAAAAAAAGCGCTGTAAATGTTTGTCACAGCGCTTTAATATCAATCACTAACTTTCGGATAAATTCATATTATTACGTTCAATGAGAATTACAGTATTAGTTTCCCGCATTCTGCTTGGGTTTATTTACCTGGTATTTGGCCTTGATTTTTTTCTGCATTTTATACCATATCAGCCGCTGCATACGGGTAAAGCGGGGGCATTCATTGCTGGTCTGAAGGGAACCGGCTACTTTTATCCTATGCTAAAAGTTGTGCAAATAATAGGTGGGGTATCTTTAATAACAAATCGTTACGCTCCGTTTTTTGCTGTTGTTCTTTTTCCAATAAGCCTGAATGTATTATTGTTTCATACTGTTTTGGTACCATCTGGCTGGCTAATGGGTGTTACGCTAATGGTACCTAACCTGCTTTTAGGGTATGCTTACCGGAAGTATTATAGTGGTATGTTTATTGCAAAACCAGTTGTATAGATAATGTTACCCTATTAAACAACTTTTGAGATAATCTCTTTTCTTACTCACCCAAATACCCACATTTTTATAATTCAGATCAATTGGAATTATTATAAAAGTGTATGGAAATTATTACACAAGTGTATGGAAATAAGGATGTTATCATTGTGTAAAAATTTCCCAGACTGAGGTGTATTTTCCCATAATAAATGATGTGAATTATAGATATAAGCTATCTGTGGCTATAATAATATTTTGGCATACATTTTAGCCATTATGTTTAATCTTAATCCTCATTATCATGAAACCAACATTAAATTACCTGGATGCTTTCAAATTAAAAATTTTAGAAAATAAATTATCATTTAAGGAAACTTTTTGTATACTTTTCGTAATATTAGCTATTGTAATTTTTTTTCTATATATGTTTGCCCCTGATGCATTAAAATAAAAACAATTTAGCTGGTAGTCGGTGTTATCCGTGCCATCCTAATAGATGTTATTAGTGTTATAATACGCCGTAAACAAAAAGCGCAATGTGAATTGCTTTTCAATTTTCCTTCATGGAATTATCCCAAATCAGCCTATAATTACTGCATTATGAAAATGATGATCAGCAAATATTATAGATATAGGTGATGTTGTCATTACATCAATATTTAACTGGGCTGATTATATTGGCACTGCTATCCCCGGTTAGCGCATTAAATATTTCTAACTGATTTTTTCCCATCCGGTATTTAAACGGGGTATCGCTCAATTGTTCATTAAGTATGTCTTTTACCGTAATGTCTTTATAATCCCGGGCTTTGGCTTTGTAGGGCAGAAGCATGAGTGTACTGTATGTGATGTGCTGCCCGGTTTCCATTTCCAACCTCATAATGACACTTTCCAATATTTCGGCGGAATATATTTTCAAAGTCACTTTGGTTTCCAGCAAGGAAACTTTATCTGCCATGATGCCTATGGTTAGGATAAGCAATAAAAAAATTGACCTGTACATTTTTATTAAAATTAAAAGTTAATATTCGTATCCCATTGTCACTCAGTACCAAATGCTTCTTTTGCTAAAGATAAAACTATTAATCGTTCATCAAAGGGGGGATTGTAAACTGTTCATTAAAAAGAGTATTGTAAAAAAAAATTCCCAGATAGTTGCTCATTTATCAGGTTGACAGGCCTGGAAAAGTTGCCTGTAATAGGCAGTAACCATACTAATAGCGAAATAAAGCTCAGTTATTGTTGTATGCCAATATTTATGGGGGAACTTATATCAACTTTAAGAATGGATTATGGTCAACAAGGTTGGTAAACAAAGTAAGGTGTACTTATTAAGTGCATATATAAATTCTAATACCTTAATAACATCAGCCCATGATCTTTTTACTAACCAATAAGCTTAAATTAATATTTAATTCATTCTTATTTTTATGCTGATAATTGTAATATTAGTTAACTATATGTATAATAGTATTCAAAAATAGCTGAATTAATGATTTATAGTAAAACAAAAGGAAATAGTAACAAATATATCCTGTTTTTCCATGGCAATTCTCAATCTCATGAAACATGGGATGCCGTTATCAATGAAGAGCTATTAGATGATTTTACATTACTTACAGTTGATTTACCAGGGCATGGTAAGTCCTTTCATAGTATAAGGCCTGAGATCGACTATACACTGAAAGGTATGTCCGTTCAAATAAAAGAACTAATTTTGAGCTATCAGGAGTTTGAATATATAATTGTTGCCAATTCCATTGCCACTAATTTTATTGCTGAAATTGCGCCAGGCCTTCTTAACTGCAAAGGGTTATTTTTAACAGGGGCATGTATAATTGGGGGAAGTTTCACCACAGCAGATGTTTTCCAGCTCAATCCAAATTTGGCAGCAGCTTTTGCCGCATATCCTGCAGATGAGGAGTTAAACCTACTTTTGGATGATATGGCCTATCAAATATCTGATGAATTAAAACAAAAATGTAAAAACACCTTTTTGAATACCGATCCACTATTCAGAACAACATTAAATGAATCAATAACTGCTGAAGATTGGAGCGATGAGATTGAAAATTTGGAAAACATGGATATTCCTATCGCTATAGTTTATGGTAAGAATGAAAAGATAAATCATTTTCATTATCTCAACAGGTCAAATATAAAAAAATGGGAAAATGAAACTTTATTGATACCAGATGCCGGGCATTGCATTCAATTAGATCAGCCTAAATTATTAGCGGCAATGATAAACGACTTTGCACAGTATTGTTTCAAATAATCTGACTTTTTATAGCAAAAACTATGAGTTGTACAACATTTTTAGTATTGGTTTTCCTCATCATATTTTGGCGGTGATTAGCAACCGTATTTTCACTTATCCTCATCTTACCGGCTATCATCTTACTACTTAAGCCATCAGCGATTAATTTTAAAATATTTTTCTCGTGTTTGCTAAGAAGGCTATCTTCTTCATGTGGATAAAAGTAATTGGATTCTACAATTGCTTTGTTACTACCGGTTTTCCAATCTTCTGCTTTTTCAATGATGTGTGATATGATATTATCTGTTTTGATTCCAGTAATATCAATAACAGCGCCTAAACTGTATAAAGGCATTCCTGTTTTTTTACTGGTAATATATGATCCTCTTTGCCATAGCGTAGCATAACTTTGGTTTTTGCATCTTATTCTAAAATTATAGGAGAAAACATGTTTGTGATGCTCTTCCTGTGGCGTTTTTTTTAAAAAGTCGAGGTTTGCAGTAAAAATTTGTGAATTATATATCTTAAAATCATCTGGTTGATAAATGTCAATAGTCTTATCAAGCCCGCCATCTAAAAACTCCCTGGTATGATAATCACTTATCGTACGTATGCCGTCAGATATAGTTAAGTATTGCCGTGTAGTATAATCAATAATAAAAAAGGCCGGAATAGCCTGGTGGTTAAAACCCGAATAGCTGCTGAACTTTTGAAACATCATTAACATGTACTGCTCGTCAACTAAATCATTTTCAACACAGGCATTATACAAATGCTCGAGGTAGGTATGATAGTGACTTTTTACAACTTTCATAGTTTTTGTTTATGCGCTTTAAAACAATGATATAGATTGAAATCCCAAACTATCTTAAAAAGTCTTCATTACTCCGTTTATGATCTCCCTATCAACAATCTATTTGGAGTAATAAATATCTTGAAAATATTCCTTATAAGAAATTTATTTATACTACCGCAATTCATATTTGTTTTTAAAGACTAACTAAATATTTAAAGATAATAAAATGTAACTAATAAATTAAATGAGTTTTTCAATAGTTATTTATAACTATTGTTTGAAAATGTAAATGACTGTAATATTGATAAGGTAATAATTTAAGTAATAAACTTAATGGCAAAGCTATTTTAATACAGATTTTAATTAATTATAAAACATCATGAAAAAAAATCTACTTATTATCCCTTTAGTTGTAAGTGCACAAACGGGACTCAATTTATTAGGACTTTTTATTTTGATTCTATTTTTTTCTTGTAATAAAAACGACACTACAGTTTCTCCTCCTCCTACTACTACAGTTGAAATCACAGTTAAGGATGGAAATAGTTGGACCCCGTCAAATACAACGATGAATTTGGTAAGTGGTGCTACCATCAAATTGTATGACACACAAACTGATATAATAAACAATAATCCTCCAAAATATACAGCCACAACAGACCAGTCAGGAAAGGCAAGTATCCCAGTTGCATATAAAAATCAATATTTTTTTACTGCACAAAAAGGAAAAGCCACAAATGTAGTAATTAATGGCTTACTGATCGTTGGTATATTTCAGACACAATCGGAAATACAATCAAGCCCATCCCAAACACCAGCCGCCACTATAGGGTCACCGAAATATCTAGACACAAATGGAGATGGGAAAATAACAAGTCCTCAAGATAATGTTAGTGTTTATGGCGATAGCGTTGATTTAATTCAAAACCAGACTGTTTCAAAAATATCTATAATATATCAATAAAAATTAATAATACCTTAGTGAGCTTGCAATATCGCGTCGGATAGAACGTGCTGAACAATGGTTTACTTTAAATGACTATTGTTGAAAATGTGAACGATTGTAATATTGTAATATTGACTTAGAATAAGGCGTTAGCCATCTTTAGTTTGATTATTTGAGTAAGACTATAAATAAAACGCCTTAAATTCATCATTTAAGGCGTTTTGTATTGTTTCATATGTACTTAGCGGGGTGAACGGAATCCATCAGAACACTTGGAAGGAATATTGATGGTTATAAAGGAGATTTTAGAGGATCAGAATAACTTATAAAGAATTTTGATTTCCAGGTCTCTAAAATAAAGGGGCGAATGATTGTTCTGTATTAATATCCCTGACAACGTTTTCCAAATGATTATAGGTTGTTTTGTATAGCAAAACCGCCATACTAATCCTCCTTACTCCACAGTCCGACAGGGTTTTGATAGATGAAAGCTTAGATACGCCAACTACATTTACCGGAAGTGAGACCGATGAAGTAATCTCTTTAATTAAGGCAATATCCTGAACAGCCGTAACAAATAATCCATCGGCACCCGCATCTTCATATAACTTCGCTCTTTTCAAAGTTCTTTCAAGCGGTGAATTCAGCTTCTGCAAGAAACCATCTGTTCTTGCATTTATAAAGAGCTTCTGATTATTTTTCGTTATATAACTTTTAATACTACTTAACTTTTTTAAATATATTTCTTCTCCCTGGGCATCTTCCAAATTGATGCCCACTACGCCTATGTCAATCAGCTTTTGGATATTGTCGTTTAATTTGGTCAGATCATTAGCGTATCCGGTTTCCAAATCAACAGACAAGGGAATGCTTGTACAGGATTTTATTCTTTGAACGATATAAAGCAACTCACCAAATGGAATTTTTTCACCATCTTCATAACCTAATGAATTTGCAATAGCTCCGCTTGATGTCGCGATAGCATCATATCCATTATTTTCTATTATTTGCGCACTTTTTGCATTCCATGCATTTGCAATTATAAATGGTTTCTTCTGATGATGTAACTGAAAGAATTTTTCGTAATTATTCATATTCGCCTATTAGTTTTAATTATATGATCGTTATGCCTGAACAGCCATCGCGTTTTGGCGTTCCATGGCCTTCGCGCCGCTGCTATTCCAGCTTTGTTCCATTGAAGCCGACATCGGATCGGGGAAAATGTCTTCTTGTTTGTTTTCTACCCCGTCGAAAATATTTTGCGCAGCATATTCAGGTGACGCCTTCGGTATCTCCAGACCGCGGCTCATTTCTGTGTCCACAGGGCCGGTCAGTACGGCATGAACGCTAACGCTTTGGCTTTTTAGAAAGGCACGTAACGATTGTGTCATGGAAAAAGCGGCTGCCTTTGAGATGCAATAGGATGCGATTGGCGGTAACGGGGAAAGTGCGAGTATAGAAAGAATATTAACAATTGCTCCCTCAGAATCCTTCAGCGTGGGCAGAAAAGCATTCGTGACATTTTGGATTCCGTAGAGATTAACGGCAAGATGTTTCTCTAAGATTGAGCTATCGCTCAGATCATCATAGAAGGCCACGCCTGCATTGTTGATCAACACGTCCAGCTTGACGATCTTATCTGCAGCTTCGCGGATCTGCTCAATGTTGGTTACATCCAGGTTCAGCGATATGACCCTTTCATCCGGATGGTTTAGTGCTACGCGTGTGCCGGCATACACTTTCTTTGCGCCCCTGTTTAGCGCTTCGTCCATTAAAGCCTGCCCTATGCCGCGATTGGCACCGGTAATCAATATGGTTTTTCCTTTTACGTTCATGATTTTAGCTTGTTAATTGTGCAATTGTAGTTGGTTTTCCTTTACCCGTGATGATCAGGTCTTTCAGGCTGTTGTTGATGTAGCCGTTCCAGGCATTGGAACAGTCTGTGTAACACTCAATTTCCGGCACTAAGCCCAGCTGCGTAAAACGCACTTCTGTTTGGTCACCCGCTTTAGTAATGTCAAAAACAATTCTGGTACCCGTCCACTCTTCCTGGTCTTCAATAAACGTGAGTTTACTTTCGGTAATCAGCCATACGACCTTGTTATCCGGAATGACTTCGATCAGTTTTTGTTTGGAATAGTGCACATCCCAGAACTGCACCGAAAATTCATCGTTCAGCTTTTCTGTATTACCTTCCACCCGTTCCGTCCACCAGCCGCGGACGTTATTAATGGCATCGAAAGCTTCCTGTGGGGTTTGATCGACCAGGAAAGCGGTAGTGAAATCTTGATTATTCATGCTCATATTGTTTACTTTTCAATATTTCTGCGCCCTCGATCGCAGGGATATAGGGATTCGGTTGTCCTTTACCGGTTTCGATCAGGCTTTTTAAACTCTTTCCTATATAATTGCCCCAGGCATCTGAGCAGAGTTCGTAACATTCATAGGCAGGGACCAAACCTACATGCGTGAAAACCAGTTGCGTCTTTCCGTCTTTTTTAGAGATCTCAAAGACCATTTTAGTGCCCTTCCATTCGGTCTTGTCTTTGGTGAAATCAAAATGATTTTCCAACACCAGCCAAACTACCTTTTTGCCGGGAACAAATTCAGTGATCTTGATTTTGCAGCGGTGTATATCTTTGTAATGGTAGCTGAACTCCGCGTTCAATTCATCGGTCGGGCCTTCAATTTGTTCCGACCACCAGCCCCGAGGTTTACCAATGGCCCTAAATACCTGCTCAGGACTTTGACCGACCAATAATGTAATCGTGTAATCTTGCTTTGTCATGGTTTTATAATTCAATAGGTTTACAATCGTTATCAAATAAAAGATTAAAAGTTTCATATGATCATGCCCGCTGTCAGGTTAAGAATTGTTCCGGTTATGGCGCTGCCTTCATCAGATGCCACGAAAACTGCGGCGTTCGTTAGTTCATCCAGTGTCGTCAGTCGCCCCCTGTGCGTTCTTCCTTCCATTATAGCATTGAAATGCTCGTAGGATGTGCCATGTGATTTTCCATGAATTTCATAAACTTCATCTATAAGCGGGGTTTGGGGCACTGCTGTAGTGTGCAGGCAAACCGACCTTACCCCGTATCGGCCATACTCCACCGAAAGTGAGCGATAAAGAGCCTCCAATGCCGCCCAGGTTGGACCTATACCTCCCATGAATGGCTGACTTATTCTACTTGGTGTGGGTGTTTGCATGATAATTACGCCGTTTCCTTGCTTAACCATTCGTTTAGTTGCAGCCTTCGCCGTTATAAAATGAGCCTGGGGATAAATGGTAAAAGGCCGCAGGAAACCTTCTACTGACATTTCGGTTAATGTGGTTCCCTGGACACCCGTTTGGGGAATGCCGATGCCGTTATAGGAAATGTCGACACGTCCGGTTTTGCTGATTACTTCTTCCATATGCGCTTCCACTGACCGCTCATCAAGGGCATCGAGCTGTGTTGTATCGATGGCTCCGCCACTGGCCAAAATTTCATCAGCTATTGTCTTAAGTTTTGTTATTGCGCGACCAGTCAAAAAAACCATCGCACCTTCACGTGCAAACGCCTTTGCCATTGCAGCTCCTGTCGCGCCGTTCCCATATACAACGGCAACCTTGTTTTCTAATCTTTTCATATAGGTCAAAGGTATTGTCTAAATAAGACCTTAGTGAGGCGTCATATGGACTTTATAACGGGTTGATTTGGACGTAGTATTCTGTGTATCTTTACTAAAAAAAACGAATGAAACACGTGACTATCATTTTTCCTCAGGCGCAGAGCAATTACAGCACAATAGCGTGCATCGCCGGTGTATTTGAAATATTCGCCACGGCAAACGCCTACCGGCTGAAAGCCGGCAAAAAAGACCTGTTTACCGTTGAACTTGCCGGCGTGTCAAAAAGCGAAACGCTTTACGGCGGTATGTTTATGGTGCAGCCACAAGTCAGCATTTCATCGATCCTCAAAACTGACCTTATTATTATTCCTTCATCGGTTCCATTTTATCAAAAGGCAGGAAAAGAAAATGAATTACTGATGGAGTGGATCAGGCAACAATATAAAAGTGGCGCCGAAATAGCCAGTATGTGCTCCGGCGCGTTTATGCTGGCGTCTTCAGGTTTACTGGATGGCAGGAATTGCTCCACCCATTGGGCGCACGCGGATGCCTTCAGACAGCAATTTCCGAAAGTGAACTTACAAGTGGACCAGTTGATCACGGATGAAAAGGGAATTTACACCAATGGCGGGGCGTATTCATTCCTGAACCTGATGATCTACCTGGTGGAGAAATATTATGACCGACAAACGGCGATCTATTGTTCAAAGATTTTCCAGATAGAGCTGGACAGGAACAGCCAGTCGGCATTTTCCATCTTTACGGGGCAAAAATTACATGGGGATACGATGGTTGAACAAGCCCAGGCCTATATCGAAAGCAAACTGCACGAAAAACTGTCTGTTGAAGACCTGTCTTCTAATTTTGCGATTGGCCGGCGGAACTTTGACCGGAGGTTTATTAAGGCAACCGGGAACACGCCTGTTGAATATGCAACCAGGGTAAGGATCGAATCAGCCAAAAAGGCTTTGGAAACCAGCCGTAAAGCCATTAATGAAGTTATGTATGAGGTGGGTTATTCGGATGTGAAGGCATTTCGTGAGGTTTTTAAAAAAAATACGGGAATATCGCCTTTGGAATATAGAAACAAATATAATAAAGAGGCAGGCGGTAGTACAGGTTAATCCGGCCGTATCCGGAAGCTGCTAAGGCAATAATAAATTTTTATGAAATTTGCGTTTTTTTAACCATTGGCGATATGAATCGGGATGTTAGAATCTTATTCATCTCTTCGATAATTTCACGTTTTTTATCAAATTTTATTGAAAGCAAATGTTTTTGCAAAAAAACGGTAGCTAAAATCTATACTTAAAATTATTTATCCCCCACCTTTTCGTCATGAGCCCCCTTTTGGTATCCCTCTTCAATGGGTTTAAATAAAAAATGCCCTCTAAATCATATAGAAGGCACTTTTTGAAAAAGGTTGCGGAGAGTTAGGGATTCGAACCCCAGGACCTGTTACAGTCAACAGTTTTCAAGACTGCCGCAATCGACCACTCTGCCAACTCTCCGGGCGCAAAAGTACAAAACCATGCCGAATTGCCAAATCAG
>JAQBOY010000336.1 GCA_028287805.1 Mucilaginibacter sp. | reverse complement strand
GGTAACGATGCTATTTATTTTTGCGGTAATTCTTTAGGCTTGCAGCCTGTAACAGCCCAACCCTATATCAACAACCAGTTAACCAACTGGAAGGAACTGGCTATTGAAGGTTTTTTTACCGGAGATGATCCTTGGTTGGTTTATCATAAAAAGCTTACCCATACACTTGCCGCTTTAGTTGGAGCTAAAAACGAAGAGGTTAGTGTAATGAACTCACTTACAGTAAACCTTCATTTACTAATGGTAAGTTTCTATAAACCAACAAATAAAAAGTTTAAAATACTAATGGAAGGCGGTGCTTTTCCATCTGATCAATATGCTGTTCAAAGTCAGGCTGCTTTTCATGGTTATGACCCGAAGGAGGCTATTATAGAAGTATTTCCCCGCCAAGGTGAATATACATTAAGGACAGAAGATATCCTTAAAAATATAAATGACCATGCTGATGAACTGGCTTTGGTTCTTTTTAGTGGCATTAATTATTTTACTGGCCAATTTTTTGATATGCCAGCAATAACCGCTGCGGCTCATCATGCCGGAGCCTTTGCAGGCTTTGACCTGGCGCACGCTGCAGGTAATGTATTATTAAAACTGCACGACTGGAATGTTGATTTTGCCTGCTGGTGTTCTTACAAATACATGAATTCGGGGCCGGGTGGAATCAGCGGTATTTTTATTCACGAAAAGCATTTCGCTAACAAAGCACTCAACCGTTTTTCGGGCTGGTGGGGATACCGGGAAGATAAACGGTTTTTAATGGCGCCAGAGTTTGAGGCCGCCCAGGGAGCGGCTGGCTGGCAACTAAGTACCAGCCCGGTTATGCTGTTAACCTTGCATAAAGCAGCATTGGATATTTTTGAGAAAGCCGGAGGTTTAGCTCCGTTGCGGGCAAAAAGTGAATTATTAACGGGCTATTTGGAATTTTTAATAGAAGAGATCAACAAAGAAAACGGGGAGGAATTATTTAAAATTATCACCCCAAAACATAAAACTGAGCGTGGTTGCCAGTTATCCATTATTTGTAAGCGAAACGCAAAAGCAATATTTAGTTATTTAACAAAGAATGGGGTTATTGGAGATTGGCGTGAGCCTAACGTGATAAGATTAAGTCCAGTGCCGCTTTACAATTCGTTTAAACAGGTTTTTGAAGCCGGGCGAATACTTGCCTCCTCCATAAAAGAAAATTGATTGTAGGGCTTAAATTATGCTTAAAATTGCTTTTGATCCTATTTATGCACACCCTTTACCTGAAGGGCACCGCTTTCCAATGCTTAAATATGAATTAATACCTGCTCAATTACTGCACGAAGGGCTAATCACTGCTGATAATTTATTCTCTCCCGATCAGTTAGATGAAGAAATTATTTTATGGACACATGATAAAGCTTACTGGGAACAACTGCGTGACTTGAGGTTACCGGCAAAAGAACAACAGCGCATAGGTTTTCCATTAAGCGAACAATTGGTTGAGCGGGAAACACGAATTGGGCAAGGTACAGTTGATGGTTGCCATTTCGCCTATCAGCATGGTGTTGCTTTTAATGTAGCCGGTGGTACACATCATGCCGGTACCAATTGGGGTGAAGGATTTTGCCTGCTCAATGATCATGCTATGGCTGCTAACTATTTACTTAATAGCAAATTAGCATCATCTATATTAATTATTGATTTAGATGTGCATCAGGGTAATGGTACCGCTCAGATTTTCGAAAACGAGCCACGTGTATTTACCTTCTCCATGCATGGTGCTAACAACTTTCCATATCGCAAAGAAAAATCAGATTTGGATATAGCGTTACCGGATGGGATGGCTGATGATGAATATCTTGATTTGCTCTATCGTACTTTACCTGGATTAATACAACAACAAAAGCCGGAATTTATATTTTACCTGGCAGGAGTGGATGTATTAGATTCAGATCGGTTAGGGAAACTTGCCTTAAGCAAAGAAGCATGTAAAATGCGTGATCAGTTTGTTTTTGAGCAAGCTATTAAAACTCATATCCCCGTTCAGGTGAGCATGGGTGGGGGATATTCACCTCAAATTAAAGACATTGTGGAAGCCCATTGCAATACTTATCGCGTAGCAAATGACTTGTATTTTTAGAATTCTAATTTTATAAATTTTACTGATTGGCCCTTCTAATGTATCGGATTATTAAAGTCTTGTAGAATGGAGCATACTATAAAGTCAAGATTTTTAATCCTTTGCTATTATAGCTACTGTTTTATATTGGTGCTTCCTGCTAATTAGCTGAAAACGAATGAACAACATAATAGCAGATGCCATTAATCCCAGTACCAGTCCATACCATACGCCGGTAACACCTATTTTAAAATAGATACCCAATAAATAACCAACAGGCAAGCCTATTATCCAATAGGCGATAAACGTAATTATTGTTGGAATATTTACATCGCCCATGCCCCGCAAAATACCTAACCCGACAACCTGTGCGCCATCAAATAACTGGAAGAATGCAGCTATAATAAGTAACTGTGCTGCAATGACTATAACCTTATTATCTGAAGTATATATCCAGGGTAATAAATGATTGCCAAATGAAAAAAGCAATGCTGTAATAAACATAAACAGCA
>JAQBOY010000291.1 GCA_028287805.1 Mucilaginibacter sp. | reverse complement strand
GGCTTAAATCTTTGCTCACCGTATCACTCACCATCCTGTCCGCACATTTGCAATGCTGATATAAAGATAAGCAATTTAAATAAATTTAGGTAAATCATATGCATTCCTCATGTTATAAATCAAGTATGTTTTAGTAAAAGAGATCTTCAACATTACCAGTTAGAAAAATCAATTATTTTTTATCCTTAAACCATTAACCACTGTGCCATCTCTCATCTCTTCGCTTACGTTATTGAGGAGCGTATCACCTGCTGTCAATTTACCGAATACTTCAGTTTGGTTGTTGGATGTGCGGCCGGTTTGTACCGGTACCCAGGTCATTTTACCACCTGTTACCTTTATCACAAAAACTCCTGTAGTTGAATTGAGCACTGCTTTTGACGGGGCGATAAATGAGTTGACATCACCGGATAAAGGAATATTTACCTGAACCACCATGCCTGGGAGCACCTTTTTATCGTCATTAATTACATCCATTTCAATATGCTGGGCGCGTAGTGTATTGTCAAGCACACCAGCCTGGCGGGTAACATGGGCGGTAAACAATTGACCAGGTAGTGTTTTTACTGTAAAGTTCACGATTTGATTTTGTTTTACCGAAGTGCTATACTCTTCGGGAACGCTCACGATGAGGCGAAGCTTTTTCTGTTCCTGTAAAGTAAAAAGAGGGGCATCTGAACCCTTTCCTGAAGGCCCTACGTAGGCACCCGGACTTACATTGCGTGCACTGATAATGCCGCT
Source organism: Mucilaginibacter sp. (assembly GCA_028287805.1). Lineage (GTDB taxonomy): Bacteria > Bacteroidota > Bacteroidia > Sphingobacteriales > Sphingobacteriaceae > Mucilaginibacter. Next base: position 6,585 of record JAQBOY010000291.1, on the reverse strand, counting down.
AAACGGTGCACGTATTTCCAAATAATTCTTTGTGTCTGCAATTTCACGATAGGCTGCTTTGTCGGCATCCAATATTTCCTGGTCAGATTTCTGCTTTGCAAAAGCGATGTCAAGATCATTTGAAGAGACCGTACCAGGTGTTTGACTTGTTTCCATCAGCCTGTCATAATTTAATTTACTCGCCCGGAATACGGCTTCCTGCGATTTCAACTTTGATTCGGCCCCATCCAGCTGAGAATTCAGTTCGGGCGCTTCCATCTTAGCCAGCAACTGGCCTGTTACCACCTCCCTGCCAACATCTACAGACAACTTGTCGACAAAGCTGTTTACTTTAGCATAAAGGTCTACTTGTTGAAAAGCAGTCAGTTCACCGGGTACAGCCAGTGTTGACGTCAACGATCCTTTTTGCAGCGCAAAACCTTCCGGAAGTACGGGAGCAGCGGCTGTCGGCTTTGACGCGCTGGTTTTGGCATCGGAACTTCCGCAACTGGTTAACCCAGCATTTGCAAAGCCTAACCCGATTAAGAAAAAAACTATATGTTTAAATTTTAACGTATTCATAACCTATGTATGTTAATATGATGTGTGTTTAAAATTAATGCCCAGTCTTGGAATCTACAGCCGGATACAATTGAATAAAATTTTTGCTTTCCGCGTCTTCCGGATCAAGCGATACGCTTTGGGTAGTTGATTTTTCCTGACCCCATGCAAATGCCAGTGGCAAAATAAGCAGTGCTGCAAATGTAGATGCTATCAAACCGCCAACTACAGCCCTTCCCAAAGGAGAAGACTGATCGCCGGCTTCACCCAACCCGCTTGCCATAGGTATCATACCTACCACCATTGCCAGCGCGGTCATCAGGATAGGCCGTAACCGGAGCGCCGCAGCCTCTTTTGCGGATAGTATTGCATCCCCGTTTGTCATCCTGATTTGCTCGGCATTAGTGATGAGCAAAACTGCGTTGGAAATGGAAACCCCTACCGACATGATCATCCCCATATATGATTGCAGGTTAAGGGTAGATCCACATAACAAAAGTAATGATAATGAACCCAGCAATACAGCAGGCACGGTTACCAGCACCACTGCCGATACTTTAAAAGATTGAAAATTGGCCGCCAGCATCAGAAATATAACGATTACTGCCACTAACAATCCATTTTGCAAACTGTCGAGCGTGTCGGTAAGTGTTTGAGTTAGTCCTATGCGTTCAATTTTCAACCCACGGGGAAGTGCTCCCAAATTGTCAATTGCCTTTTGAACATCATCCGATGCGGCACCCAGATCTTTGTTATTGAGGTTTGCAGTTACGGTAAGTATCGGGCGTGCACCGAGGTTATCATCTTCGCCATATATAGTTTCGGGTGTTATTGTTGACACATCACCTAAGTTTGGCCTTGACGCATTCCTCAAAAGTGGTATCTCTTTAACATCATTTATACTGGCCATCTGGTTTTCAGGCACCTCTACCTGTACATTGTACGAATATTGATTGCGCTCATCTATCCATATATTTTTGCTTGTGAGGCGCGAGGAGGATGTAGCAGCAATCATGGAATTTGTCACATCAGTCATGTCAAGTCCTAGTTGGGCAGCCCTGACGCGGTCAACTTCTACTTTATAAGCCGGGTACTTTGTTGATTGCCCCAATTGCACATCACGCAGGTAAGTGATTTGTTTTAACGCTGCAACCACTTTATCAGCGTATAATTCATTTGTTTTCTTATTATTTCCGCCTACCCGCACTTCGATTGGTGTTGGAGATCCCTGGGCAAGTATCTTATCAGTTAATTCAATGGGTTCAAATGATGGCTGGACATCCGGCGCGGCAATCTTTAACCGCTTCCTGATGGTATCTTTAAGCTGATCTATATTGGTTTTATACCCCTCTTTCAGTGCAACCTGCAACACGGCATCGCTGGGCTGGGCCATCCATAAAAATATTGGATTGGTTGAAAACGACTGCGGATGCGTTCCGACATAAGCTGAGGTGATAGCAACATTGTCAGGCCCTACAATATTCTTAATTACGTTGATGGCTGTGATCGTCTTTTTTTCGGTTTCTTCAATCCGGGTGCCTTGGGGCGCACTTAACCTTACCTGGAACTGGCTACCGTTAACTTTGGGAAGGACATCCCTGCCGATTGAATTTAATAACAGAACCACGATCAGTATTGAGGCCACGAGGTAAATAGAGACCACAACTTTCCGGTATGGCATCATTCCATTAATAATCTTTAAATACCCGGAGCGCACTTTCTCAAAAAGGCTGACCTTGCCCCCTTTTTCGCCGTCACCGTGTTCAAGCAGGGCAACCTTCTGTTCCCAGGTATTTTGCTCTCCTTCAGCTGTCAAGCCCAAAGCTGCAAATTCTTCCATGTTGGTTTCTTCCTTTCCTGCGTGGTTTTTCTGATGCTTGTTCTTCATCAACCAGTTGGCCATTACCGGCACAAAGGTTTGGGCCATAAAATAGGAAACGATCATACTGAACCCTATTGCTAATGCCAGTGGGAGAAACAATGAGCCCGGTATACCAGCCATTGTAAAGGCTGGTGCAAATACTGCAAGGATACACAGCAGGATCAGTAATTTCGGGAACGCGATTTCTTTACAGGCATCCCATATAGCCAGGCCCTTTGGCTTGCCCATGTCAAAGTGCTGATGGATATTTTCGATGGTCACCGTACTCTCGTCTACCAATATGCCAATAGCCAGCGCCAGGCCGCTCAAGGTCATGATATTAATGGTTTGCCCGAACAGGCTGAGGAAGAGCACCGCCGAAATGATTGAAACAGGAATGGTGAGGATTACAATAAATGCTCCCCGCATGTCGCCCAGGAATAATAAAACCATTAAACCGGTCAGTATAGCGCCAATGGCACCTTCGCTCAATAAACTTTTTACAGAATTGATAACATAGGTCGACTGGTCAAATTCATAGGACACGTGAACATCCGGCGGCAGTTGCGACTGGATAGTTGGTAAGGCCTTTTTTAAACTTTGTACCACTTCCCATGTTGAAGCATCAGCACTCTTTGCTACGTCCAAATAAACCGAACGCCTTCCATTTACAAGAGCATAACCTACGGCAACGTCTGCGCCATCTTCCACACTGGCCACATCTCCCATATAAAGATTCTGCACCCTGCCTTTGTAAAGCGGAATATTAGCAAAGTCTTTTATGGTGTGTATTGAGCCGTTGGTAGGTGTAAGGTAAACATTTTTCCCTATCCTTACGTTACCAGCGGGTGCTGATTGGTTATATCCGTTTATTGCCTCAACCAATTGTTCGGGCGTAAGATTATGCTCCCTCAACAATTCAGGGTTTGCTTTTATAACAACTGTACGGGAATTTCCACCGAAAGGTGGCGAACCAACCAACCCGGGGATTGCTGTAAACCCAGCCCTGACATAGATATTAGCCATATCGAGCAGTTCATTATTACTCCGGGTGGGGCTGCTTAAAACAAGTTGACCCACCGGCAATGTGGAGGCATCAAAGCGGATCACAAACGGCGGCTGCGATCCCGGTGGGAAAGCTACCTGAATCCGGTTGGAGAAGGCGCTAACCTCCGCAGCCGCCTGTGCCATATTTGTTCCGGGGTAAAAATTGATCTTGATGAGAGTGAGCCCCTGTATATTTTTAGTTTCTATGCTCTTTACCCCGTTTACAAATAACAGGACATTAATATACTGTTTTCCAAAATAAGCTTCCATCTGGTCGGGCGTATATCCTCCAAACGGATGGGATATATAGATAACCGGCATGTCCAGCTTTGGAAAAATGTCAATCTTTATGGTAGTAGCAGCTTTTATCCCAAAGAAAAACAATCCGGCGACAAGTACCAAAATTGTTATAGGTTTACGTAAAGCAAATCGTATCAGGTTCATGTCTTCTTTTTTTACAGTTTATTGATAAACAGATTGAAATCACCAGCAGCAGCTGCTCTTAATAACAGGGCTTGCCATACGTTGCTGTAAGCAATATCCCTGTCGGTTTCGGCTCTTGTAAGTACATATGCCGCTTGCGTAACATCTACCAGGTTTGTTAACCCATGCTTGTATAAAATCACTTTTTGCAAATAAGCTTGTGCAGCTGCCTTAACCTGCACCGGCGCCAGGAAATAGTTGTCTAGCGCGTTGCTGATCTTGGTTTTTGAAAGTTCCCATTGTGCCATAAGCTGCTGATCGGCCAGCGTATATTCACCCTGCAAGCCCTCGGTAACGAATTTTTGCGCTTTTGTTTGCTGTGAGACGCGTAAAGTTTGCGTGAAATTCCATGTCACACTAACACCCGTAAGGTAATTACCGGTGGTTGGGTTAGCGCCATTCCAATACCCGGTTGAATAATCATGAAGGTTTTGGGCATAATTATTTCCGAAACCGGAACCCTTGGCTTGCAAAACACCAAACAGCGAAAAGGTTGGGTAACTATAGGTCCCTAAATATTTTTCCTGCTCATTGCTTAGTGCAATACGGCTTTTATACCATTGCAGCACCGGGTGATTGTTTAATTGTAGTATAGAAGTATCGGTTAATTCAGCCGGAATGTTCGAAACAAAAGCGGTATCCAGTGTAAAGTTCTGCGACGGAACGCCCAATAGCTGTGCCAGCAAGTTACTTTGCTCCTGCTCAAAATCAATGGCATTGGTAAGCGATATCTTTGCGTTGGCTACCTCTGCATTCGCCTGTGCTGAATCAACGCCTGGGTTCAAACCATGTTTAGCCCTTGTTACCACTACGTTCCTCAATGTGTCTGTACGATAAAGGTTTTTTCGCCATGATTCTATAAGCCGTTGTGCAGCCAGCAGGTTCAGATAGGTGGCAGCAACCTTTATTTGTTGCTGAAAAATTTCCTGTTGCCAATCTTTGGTATCCCTATTCGCAGCAGCCTGTGCTGTTTTTACTTTTTCCCTGGCCCGGCCAAAGGCAAAGAAATCCCAATTTATATTACTCAGGTATAGCGATCCAAAACCCGCGTTCGAATTAGGAGTACTTGTTACCGGCCCTGAAGAAAATGCCGCCCCTGGTAAGGCGTACAAGGGACCATAATTTTGGTTAACAGTACCAAATGCCTGTTCTGCGCCAAAATTCAGGTTGGGCAGGTTTTCGCGCTTGGCTTCGGTAACTTCTGTAGCCGATGCTTTGGCATAATTTTGTTTTGCCTTGATGGTACCATAATTCTGTACGGCTGTTTGCACAGCCACCGGTAAGGTAAGCACATTTTGTGATTTTGATAATTCCGGCATTAATGCTGAAAAGATCAACATTATTATGATAACCTTAATTGTTGATGTTCCCGTAGATTTCATTGCGCAAAGGTGACGGAAAGTTGGGGGTGTTCATTTGTATATTTGCGACATATACTTGTAATATTAAGATATGAAACAGACCCAATTTGACCCTCTAATGATAAACGAGATTGAAGAGATGGAGTTTCACCTGCCTGCACATGGGCAGACCTATTATGAACTTGTTTATATTGTTAAAGGCGCCGGAATGCATCAGCTTAACAACAACTTTTTACCTTACAGAAGCGGTGACCTCTTTGTTATATCACCGGATGACGAACATTATTTTAAGATATGGACGTGTACACGTTTCGTTATTATTAAGTTTACTGACAGTTACTTCAGCGGCAGGAAACATTTGGCTCCTCATTTGTTTTTAAAGACAACCCCGGAAACCATTATGCGTAATAAACAGCTGAAAGAAGTGAGGCTGGTCCTGGATGAGCCCTGCAAAACTATTCTGCACAATACTATAGAAAACATCATTTCATACAATCGCCGTAAGGATGTGGCCTCGTCACCACTGGTTTATTACCAGATATTATCAATTTTTGGTTTGATTAAAGAAGCTATGACCAAAAGAATGCTCAATATTGCCCATGACCGGCCCGATAAAGAATCTTTAATTTCTTTTATCCATGAGCACATTTACCAACCCGAAAAGATACAGGTGAAATATATTTCCGGGCTTTTTAATATTGGTGCCAACTATTTCAGCGCTTATTTTAAAAGAAACTTTGGTGTGAGTTTTAGAGCATATATTAATGATTACCGAACCGCATTGATAGAAAAAAGAATAACTGCAGGCCAGTTAAGCATGAAGCAGATAGTGCAAGAGTTCGGCTTTACTGATGAAAGCCACTTATCCAATTATTTTAAAAACAGGAACCAAACCAGGCCAACTTTATACCGTAAAGGGCTTAGTAAAAACGAATGCAGTAACTAAATAAAAAATTCTGACCGGAATTTATTATTTGCTTTGTATGTTCCCTAAGCTTATACTTCGCCCTGTTAATGGTGTTACGAAACCTTCCGCTAGTCGCTGTTTCAGCGTCAAAGCTAAATGTATTTTCTCCTTCAAGTTCAATTACTCCTTTTTGTACCTTGAGGTATTACTCTGTAATCTTCTTATTTAAAAGATTACTGTTCTTGTGGGTTGGTAGAATGCTACTCTTGTCGTTATTCCAAAACTTTTTATGAATGAACACTCCTGTATTGATTGTACTACTTACTCTATTGCAGGTAATTCTAATGATGACGGAGAAAGTCCCGTGTGATTTGGCGCGTCTTGGT
>JAQBOY010000288.1 GCA_028287805.1 Mucilaginibacter sp. | reverse complement strand
CAAAACATATTTACCTTTAAAATCACTCAGTTTCACCGCCTTGCCATTTACATCAAACTGAGTAAAGTCAGGAGCCATTAAACCGATGGTAAGTGCTTTTGGGGGAACCAACGCTGCAGCACGTTGGGCTACTTTTTCGGGATGAAGCTTATCGTCCAAAGTCTTATTTATCAAAGAATCCGTTGCGGCAGCATCCGGACTTTTGTGCAACCGGTCTGAAAGGCCAACAAACAATTTCCTGGCTTCATTTACATCCTTACCATAACGGGCAATATCCTCCACAGCAAGAAAACTAAAGTATGAATCCGGGTTTTCTTTTACATATTTACGTTGATAATCAAGCTTTTTCTGTATAAAGCCATCCATCTTTTTAAGCGTTGCGACGGCGTTTTTATATTGGTTGAGCTTTTCGACACTGGAAGTATCTATTGAATTTTTGTTGATGCCAAATATAATTGGTGATAGCCCATTGATGTAAAAGCCTATCTTTGCAGAATCCGCCTCAGGAATATACATATACTTAACATAATTTTCCTTCTCTTTTTCAATCTTATTATTTGACAATTCAGCCATACGTACGGACTGTTTGATATGGATGTCTGTCCCGTATTTATCAACTAAAAAAGCCTTGGAATCCCGGATATCCTCCCTCTTCAAGCCTTTGCCATCGTGTCCGGCATACATCATCACACTTACCACCAATCCGTCCATAGGAACAACCAGCTGAAACTTTCCATCCTTTACTTCTACTGAATCCATCGCTTTATGCTGTGTAGCCTTATTATAATAGATTGTAAATATCTTTGTAAGCTCTTTAGAGTCTACGGTACCTTTAATTATTGTATTTTTTTCCTGTGCAATACTTACTATTGGCAACAAGCAGGCAATAAATAATATTATTTTTTTCATGGTGATTTTTTTTAACGGTTATAAAACATGCATAAGCTACTGCTTATCATCGCAATTTGTAAGCTGTAGCTTATGCATGTTTAAATTAATAACCCGGATTTTGTTGATTGGACATATTTGGGTTCAGGGTGATCTGTGACTGTGGAAGCGGAAAAAGCTGATCAGTTACCTGCCACTTGGTGGTACCTTTAAAAGCCTTTAACACCGCATCTGCTGTACCCGTTCTTTTCAGGTCCAGCCATCGGTGTCCCCATTCTGTAAAAAGTTCCACCTGTCTTTCATGAGCTATAGCATCAAGACATTGCGCCTGGGTTAACGAAGAAGAGTAATTGGGAAGATTTGCAGGAGTCACTCTTGCCCTAACCAGAAGAGCATTCAGATCGCTCACAGCACCTGCAATATTATTCTGATGTGCCCGTGCCTCAGCCCTAATCAAATATTGTTCCGCAAGACGAAAAACCATGTAATACTCAGTTGCAGGCATATTAGCCTGGCTTACTTTATACTTGTAAGCGAAGTGAAGGCCTGAATAGGTACCCATCCATATTGTTTTTCGTTTATCCCCCGGACTAACGGCATTCCACAATACGTCAGTCAGATATGGGCGGGCACCGTAAGAACCATTCAAAATATAATTATATCCTGAATAGCCATTAAGGTAAGTTGGATTGCTCGGCATCAGTTGCCAAATCGTTTCGTTGCTATTTTTCAAAAATACCTGGTCAAGATTGGCAAGTAAAGAATATGCCGGATTACTGATTAAGGCCGAAGCTTCTGTTTCTGCCTGTGCCCAGTTGCCCATGTACAGGTAAGTTCTGGCTATTAAAGCAGAAACCACCGCTTTGTTAGGTCTTACCCTTTCAATAGAACTATTAGATGGGTAAGCCCCATTATTGCCCATTACATAGGAACTTTTAACCAGCCCGCGGGCAGTCAATAAATCCTTCAGGATTTTATCATATACCTGTGATACCGGCTCCCTCACAGCAATATTGGTCACCCTATAGTCAGTAGTATCAATGTAAGGTACGCCACCAAACAGATTTACCATATAAAAATGGCAGAATGCCCGGATAAATAAAGACTCCCCTATGATCTGCCGTTTTGTTGAATCACTAAGCTTGGTCGATTTCTCGGTACCTTCTTTTACCGCATTGGCTTCATAGATAAAACTATACCCCTTGCTCCAAAAATCATCATTGGCTAAGGTTAGCGCATTGTTGTTATAGGCAAAAACGTTGGTGCTGTTGGCCACAAGTTCATCAGCAGTATAACCCAGATAAGATGAACAATAATCACTTATAAAGTTATTGTTGCTCATCATATCACCATAAATACTTACTAAAGCATTAATTGCAGTTACTTCATCGCCATACACCAGTTCTGAAACCACTTCTGTTTTAGGTGGGCCAACATCAATAAGCTTCTTGCAGGATACACAGCCAAGAATAATCAATAAGATTAATGATAGCTGGATTTTATAAGAATATTTAATAAATTTCATACAATAAATTATTAAAGTGTTAATTGGATACCTCCTGATATGGTTTTCATCGGAGGGAGCACAAGACCCTGCGTTTCAGGATCTGCACCCAGATAGTTTGTAAACGTAAATAGATTTTGTGCCTGGCAGTAAAACTTTGCTGATTTGATGGCCATCTTTTGCAAAAAGTGGGGATTGATTACATAAGAAATAGCTAGGTTTTTGCAACGCAAGTACGAAGCATCTGTCCATCCCTGATTACTTGTTGCTGCTGCAGTTCCTGCTGTTGATGCAGCGCCATAAGTCTGTGTATATCGTTGTATCGGGGCGATATCCCCTGGTTTTTGCCAGCGGTTCAGAAATTCCAATGGCAAGTTGTTAGCGCTACCAATCAAGTTTGACCAACCCGTAAGCAGGTTCTTTCCATCCTGTTTAACAAATTGCATAAATATATCCAGCGATATGCCCTTATAGGTAAAGCTGTTTTGCAGCCCACCATAATATTTCGGACTGGCACTAAAAACAGTATTATTATCCGTTCCATAGATAGGACTAGATGTCAATGCTCCTGCTTTATTAATAAATTGGTAAAGTCCTGTAGTAGGGTTTACACCGGCATATTGATATAGTTTCAGAATAGTTACCGGCTGGCCAACGATATATGTGTTTTTATAAGAAGAATTTGCTAAATCGGGAAATGAGATTAACTTATTCCTGGCAAAAGTAATGTTGGCTGAAGTTTTCCAGTTAAAATTTCCGCTCCGGATATTGACCGTATTGACCATAATTTCCAAACCTGTATTTTGTACCGTAGCCGGTAAATTGGCCGTTACCGATGTATTCCCAGTTGTAGGTGACAATGGCACATCTACCAGTTGATTAGAAGATCTGTTTCTAAACAGGCTAGTTGAGAGAGTAATCCGGTCTTTTAAAAATCCAAGTTCCAAAGCAGCTTCCAGCTTTCTATTGGCTTCCCATTCAAAATCAGGATTATAAAGACGCGTTGGCTTTAATCCATTCAGTCCCTGGTAGGTATAGGTTGAGCTTGGTGTATAAGAATCCAGATAACGATAATTTGGGACCTGATCATTCCCCGTTATCCCGTAAGAACTTCTAAGTTTACCTAAGCTCAAAAATGGGAAATTATCCTTAAAAAAGTTTTCTTCAGAAAATATCCATCCAACGCCAGCAGCACCAAAGTTGGCAAACTGGTGGTTCGGTCCAAAACGGCTACTTCCGTCTCTACGGCCGGTTAAATTCAATACATACTTATCCTGATAACTATAACTAAAACGACCGAAAATCGCAGCATACTTATATAGGCTGTAGGTATTGGTTATGATTTTGGTAGTTGCAGCACTGATAATGTTCAGAAATGCATCTGATTTAAAAGTGGCGGTAATTATTTGCCCATCAGATTCATTTCCCTGCAAGGTTGAGCCGACCAATATCTTTACATTTCCTTTCAGCATGTTCTTGTCAAACTCCGCCTGAGGCTCAATTATCCAGGTAGACCCATTGTTCGTTCCAAAACTGGAGTTAGCCTGAGTAGCATTATAGGTAGTTGGTAGCATTGACGACGCAGGATTATTTCTGGTTTCAGAAAAATAGGTGCTGGTATAACCAAATACAGTTTTGATGTTCAATCCCTGAATTATTTTATAACCAAGCTGGCCATTTGCCATCAGGTTTTTGGTTGAAGCGTTATATGGCCTAAGTAAAGCAGCATAGGGATTGTTGACATAATTGGTCCAAAGTAACGATCCGTCCGGATTATGCATATCAGGTGCATTAGGTGCAAGTCCAACGTTAGCATAAATGTCCATCCCCGGAAGATTATTGTTATCCACACTATAAGTAGAACCAAAACCCATTGTAAAACGTCCGTTCTTGGAAGTATTGTTGATGTTAAACCTTAGCGCTCCCCGGTCATCCGAAAAGTTGCCACTATAAGGAGGATTCTGTCTGCTATAGTCAAAGCCAATCTGGTAGCGGGTTTGAACTGTTCCGCCTGATACTGACAACTGCGCGTTTACCGTAGAACTGGGATTCCCTAACAATGCCGTTGTCCAGTCTGTGTATTTATTTTTATCCCAGGTAGTAACATCATAGTCTGATGGCCCGGGTTTGGCATTATCATTTTTAAATGCCTCATTACGCATTTCCAGGTATTGTTGTGTATTCATGAACTTCGCAAGCCGTGTGGGTATGTTGGTTCCATAATTTACATTAGCTGATAGCAATAAGGGCCCTGCCCCTCCCTTCTTTGTCGTAATTAGAATTACTCCGTTAGCTCCCCTTGATCCGTAAATAGCTGTAGCATCGGCATCTTTCAGGATCTCGATACTCTCCAGATCAGCGGGATTGATATTGTTTAACGGACTCAGTCCTCCAAGACCTGCAGCTGAACCCGAAGCCGTGGGAGAACCTGTACCAGTATACCCCGAAAGTACCTGGTTCAGGTTAGCCGAGGAATAAGGGATTCCATCAATAATATACAGCGGATCATTCCCGTTCAAAATACTGTTCTGACCGCGAATCTGTACCGTGAAACTACTTCCAGGTACACCACTTTGCTGGGTAATGATCAAACCTGGAACCCTCCCCTGCAGTGCCTGCAGGAAATTAGCTACCGGCTGTTTTTCAATTTCCTCAGCAGTTATTTTCACCACATTTCCTGTATTTAATCTTTGAGATGTCATATAATAACCCTTATTCACAACCACTTCATCTAATCGTGAGGTCGCCGTTGACAACCTGATCATCACATTATTTAACGTGCCGTTTAAAAGTTCGCTTTTTTCTCCCTCTGTGGTAGCATTAGATTTCCGGTTCTTACCATTTTGGATAACAGGAGCTTTAACCACGCAAGTATGATTGATAATCTGTAAGGTTATAGGCGAATAGCCAATAAAGGAAATTGCAATCACTGCGTTTCCAGAGATTTTAGGAAGGAGAAACTGCCCCTGATCATTGGTTGTGGTATACCCGGGTCCATCGATCACCCTGACTGTTACCCCAGGCAGACCTTTTCCGTTGGCATCCACTATGCGGCCATTTACATCTACATTCTCAATAACATTGAGAATCTTATCCAGAATAGTGCGTTCTTTCAGTTTCAACACCACTGTTTTATTGATCAGTTCATAAGTAAAGGCATCATTTTCAAGCACCTTATCCATCACTTCATCAAGTGGGGTCTCTTTAAAAGAAACATTAATTTCTTTATCTGCATCAAATAAGTTAGAAGGCCAGATCACGCGGTATTCGGTCTGCTTCTTAATTTCAGAAAACACCTCCGCAATAGACACTTTGTGGCGGCTCATCGTAATCTTCTGGGCAAGCCCGGATGCACTTACCTGCATTAAAGATATAATCAGTATGATTACAGTTAACTTCATCGTTTTTAACAATTGCGCTAAGCACGGAGGCGCAAACCATTTCTTGGTATAAGTTTTATACATTCTATCATTTGTTGTGACAAGACTTAGTGGTATGATATAAACCATTGATATTGCTTTCCTCGGCAATAATGTCTAAGTTTGCTTGTCTTGTAAATCTGTTAAATAGTTGTTTCCTCAATTTTTTGGCGCTGGACAAGGCATCTGCCGTGACTCTGATTCGACCCTGAGTTGCGGTTTTTTTTTATCTGCGCCATTAATGAATACATATCATGGTGCTCTATTTTTCATCTGTTTGTTGATTTAAGTCCGTCATTGCTGACAAAGACAGGTGGGTTAGATAATATTTAGTTATTATTATGCCTTTCATGATACGCTATTTAAAAGGACTAATGGTAAGCTGGTTCCCTTCAACCTTAAATTTGATCAGTTTAGTGGACTCCAGTACGGAAATTAATTGTGATATGTTCCCAAAACGCGAAACACCGCCACTAAAAGGCTGCTGACGAATCTGGGCATTTGTAAAAACTACTTTCACACCATACCATCTGCTCACTTTATGCATTATGCTCTCCAGGGATTCATCATTAAACACAAACTCTCCATTTTTCCAGTCTATAACTGATTGCGCATCTATTTCGTGAACGAAAATTTGTTTTGAACGGTTCAAAACTGCCTGGTGATCAGGCTTTAACAACCTCGATTCAGTAGAGCCAACAGCAGAAACCTTTACTGAACCTTCCATTAAAGTACTCAGGGTACTCTGCTCATCAGCATAGGCGGTGATGTCAAAGTGGGTGCCCAACACTTCAACCTTTTGTTCAGCAGTAAACACAATAAAAGGAATCCTCTGACCTGCATCCTTACCTTTTTTGTCCATTTGGAGCTTAGATACTTCAAAATATGCTTCTCCGGTTAATTTAACTATTCTCTGCTTTAATCCTGCAAAGCTGGCCGGAAACTCCAGCTTACTTTCCGCATTTAACCATACATGGGTACCATCCTGCAATACAACCTGGTAGGTTGCGCCAACAGGTGTACTGGCCACCAGCAGCTCTTCAGCTTTAGCTTGCACAACATTGGCACTACCTTTTTCCTTTTTTGAATTTAAAGTGTCCTCAACCGTACTGCCATCATTATATTTCAAGCCTGCTGCCGCAATGACCACTCCGCTTTTTTTACTACTCAAATTTATTGTATTCCCATTGGCGAAGGTCAAGGTTGCATTATGACGACCAATAGGAATCTTTGCGGTATTATGCTCGTTTTCAAATCCAGTATAATATAAATGATAAAGTAATAGCCCTGAACTAATAACCAACAGCAAAGATGCTGCAACAGCGACCCATCTTCTAACTGGCAGGCGGTAAACACCACTGCGGGAACTTTCTTTCAAATTATGACCTCCAGACTGAACAGTTTTGTCGGCGAGAATACGCTGAAATATATGTGCGCTATCTGCTTCAGAAAATAGATTATCACCTGGAGTAAAAGTACTCCAGTATTGTTCCATCAGTTCCTCAACCGGCCGGCGGTGTGAATACTGTTCAACAAGTAAATAAAATTCCTCCTCTTCTTCACTCGATGCTAATTTGTTAAAGTGCTGGTGAAATAAGAATTCTAGTCTGGTTTGTTGCATTATTTCCCTTTATAACTTAAACAGCTTTCGCTATATATTTGCCTAAAGACGTATGCATCATAAAAAGGGGGTAGTGGAAAAATAAAAAAAATCAATTCCGTTGTGGCTAACATCTTTTATTGGCTCTTCTTCATGTTGAATGGTAGCTTTTTCATCAACTTTTTTTACCTCAAATAACTAATCGAATAGTTTTGACTAATCATGATCAACTGTTCAAAATAATCAGTAATCTTGCTTACGCTCGGTTCATCTGTCGATCACCAAAAACCTGGGTGTAGTAACTTCATTTACAGGGTGATGTTGTATAAAACCGATCGGGGTAGAACTATATACTGGAATATTTATCAGTTGGCATGTTTTCTCTCTGCCTTTATCATCAAGTGCAAGGATAATTTCAGCAATTTACTTCCACGCTGCTAGTTATTCGTTTCGCTCTTTGTTCCCAGTGGATGTTCTCGCAAGAAGGTTTGCGGCTTTACTTATTTCCGTAGCAATGGGCTGAGTAGAATCAGCAGGATTCCCATATCAATTTTTGCATGGACATCTTTCTTAATAAAATTAACAGCATATTGAATATGCTTTTTTACCGTTTCTGGCGATATATTTAAAAGAATAGCAATTTCCTCATATTTAAGCCGTTCATGACGACTAAACAAATAAACTTTCTTGGCTTGTGGAGGCAACCTGTCAACAGCATTATCTATCAGTATCCGGTACTGATCAATAGGGGCCTCGGCAAGTTCAACTTCTGATTCCTGCTGAAAATATTGTTCGACCTTCTTTTGCATATTATGCTTGTAGGAAACTTTGCGAAGTTGGTCATAAGTTTGGTTGCGGCAAACAATGAACAGGTAATTACTAAAATTTTTCAGTTCCGCCAGAGTTTCTCTTTTCACCCATATTTTAATAAAAGTATCCTGAACAATCTCTTCAGAAATGGCGATGGAATTAGTTAGTCTAAATACATATTCCCCTAAAGCATTATAATAAAAATCAAACAGCTCTTTAAATGCACGCTCATCACCTTCAGCTACCTTAACCAACAAGATATGTTCATTTACAAGAGATTTTATTGCCATTACTTTACATTGCCGCACCAGGTAATTTTGGGTGTCTTCAGGCAATGTTAAGAATTTTATCTGAAAATACCTGTCGTAGGCTCCTAAAAACCTTAGCTTTAACTTTTATTGGTGATTAAATGTCCAATAAATAATGAATATATAAGCAAATAGAGTTTGATATAGCGTAAAAAACGTTTAACAACTCTGATAATAGTGAAAATACTAGTCTTGAGCACCTGAAAATTTTAAGTATAGCTTTTTTTGGCAATTAGATCTCATAAAAATAATGAATATAAGGTAAATTGGCTTTGATGTAACGTGAAAACGTTTGATAACTACGATAAGAGTATCATCAGGCTCACGCCAGTTAACAGTGTTAGTAGAATTATAGTTAAACAGATACAGCGAATAGTTTGGCTTCTGCTAATCGAGTAGGACGTAAGTGATTGTTTTCCTTACTGTCCTCCCTCACGTGCCGTACTCGGCATACGGCGGTTTGTCAGAATAATGATGGCTGTGCGCCAGTTTTCCCGTAGTAGGTGTTGTAGAAATCCTTTTAGCCTCATTTTGTAAAGACTTAGTTCGTCAGCGTATACTGTAATATCATACTATGATGACCGTATCAATGATATCGAATCCTTTAACTTGCCTCGATCTATAAGCAACTGAAAAATGAGGAACAAAAAATAATTGGGAACCAAAAAAGCAACAAAATCACTTTCTGATAGTAACAAAAAGCATAAATATACCGATTGGTTTTATTTATAAAGGACTGATATCATGAGCTTTAAGAAATTAATATGGTGATTTTTACTTTCCGTTTTTAGTTTATAACTAATTGACAATCAAATAGTTATGTCGACTACTTGCCGATACAAAACTTACTAAAAATATTTTCGAGCAGGTCATCTGTAGTAACTGCGCCTGTAATTTCGCCGAGGTAGTGCAGGGCTTGTTTAATATCCATGGATAAAAAATCGGAAGTTACGGAATCAATGCCGTTTAGTACCCTTTGTAGCGCTTCTTCCGTTTTTTGCAGTGCCTCCAGGTGGCGTATATTGGTTACCAGCGTTTCATTGCCGGTTAATTGGTCTTTTACTGCAGCGCTATATATTTTATGCTTTAATTCGTCTATATGTCGCTTTTCCTTTGCCGAGACCAGGATAGCGCTTTGGGTATGCGGCAGGGTTGTTAATTGTTCGGGCGTTAACAGATCGATTTTATTAGCCACCAGCAGCATGGTTATTCCGGGCTTTTGCAAACTTTCAATATCACTGTTCAATTCGCTTATGGTTATCTGTTCGGCATCAAATACATAGATCAATAATGCCGACTTGCTGATCTTCTCCATAGTACGCTGTACCCCTATCTGCTCAATAGCATCCGTGGCCTCACGTATTCCCGCTGTATCAGTCAACCTGAAATTAATCCCGTGTATGTTAAGCACCTCCTCTATCGTATCGCGTGTGGTACCAGGAATATGGCTGACAATTGCACGCTCCTCGTTCAGCA
>JAQBOY010000266.1 GCA_028287805.1 Mucilaginibacter sp. | reverse complement strand
AAATTGAGCAATTGAAATTCGAATTCTATAAATTGCTTATAACTGCGCTAATTGAATCAAATATCTCGCCAATTGATCCGATACCGCTTACACTTTTAAATTTATTTTGAGCTTTATAGAAACCTGCAACCGGCGCAGTTTTATCATTATACTCTTTTATCCGCTTACGGATCACTTCCGGGTTGGCATCATCCGGGCGGCCCGAATCTTTTCCTCTTAACAATAAACGACGCTCTAACTCTTCATCATTTACTTCCAACGCTATCATAACAGATATAGCGGAGTTTTTGGTTTTAAGCAGTTCGTCCAATGCTTCTGCCTGTGCTACAGTACGTGGAAAACCATCAAAAATAAACCCTTTGGCATCCTTATTGGCATCCAGCTTATTGCTTATCATACCTATAACTACAGCATCCGGCACCAATATACCCTGGTCCATTAGCTTTTTTGCTTCCAAACCAAGTACGGTACCTTGAGAAATTTCATTACGCAACAGATCGCCTGTCGATAAATGTATCAAACCATATTTTTCAATAAGATTTTGTGATTGAGTACCTTTCCCGGCTCCGGGGGGACCAAACAATACCAGATTTAGCATGCTTTTTTCAAATTAAAAGCCTTCCGGTACAACACAGAAAGGCTTATTAAGTCTTTAGTCGAAAGTCTTTAGTCTTAAGTAAGGCAATAAACTCGTGACTTAGGACTAAAAACTGTTGATTTATTTAATGTGCACTTGAAGGGAGTCGAACCCCTAACCTCCTGATCCGTAGTCAGGTGCTCTATCCAATTGAGCTACAAGTGCAATATTCTTTATAAACGGTAAAAGTTATAAAGTCTATTTTTTAACGGACTGCAAAAATAGGATTTCTTTTTAATCTGTCGTAAAAAAAATGAAATTACTTCACTTTTTCTGCAATTGCATTAAAATCAGGAAGATCTGTAGCTACTTCCAATACTTCTGCATAAATAATTTTCTGTTCTTCATCAATCACAAATGCTGCACGTTTGGCAACACCCTTTAATCCCAGCACAAACTGTTCATATATGGCGCCATAAGCGGTTGAAACTTCTTTGTTAAAGTCAGAAAGCAGCTCAAACTGGTAATTGTTTTCTTCTTTAAACTTGGCCAGCGTAAATGGCGAATCTACTGATATACCTAATATGGTTGCATTTAAACCATCATAATAACCAAAGTTATCACGCATAGTGCATAATTGAGTGGTGCAAACACCTGTAAAAGCAAACGGAAAAAAATGTAACACTACTTTTCTGCCTTTAAAATCAGCTAATGAAACTTCTTTTAATGCAGATGATACTAAAGTAAATTGGGGTGCCTGCTGGCCAATAGTTAATGACATGGTTTAAATTTTATGCAAAAGAAGAATAATATTTGAAGTATAAAAAATGACTGTATAATCATTGAGTCAATTTCTTATTAATCGGGTTGAAGTAGAATGGTTTGATGATCGCTTACAACTAATCTGCAACCTCTAACAAGCTATTACAAAAATCCGTAGCTTTATGCATCCAACATAACCCCTTCACAATGAAAAAAACGATCATGATACTGTGTGTAGCGGCAGCTTTTTCGGCATGTAAGCAAAAAACCTCTATGAATACGGACCTGGCTAAATTGTTTGATAATTATTATGAACATAAACTCAAGCTATATCCGTTAGAGGCCACATCCATTGGCGATAACCGCTATAATGATTTGCTGCAGAATGATGGCTCGGCCGCGTTTATAAAACAGGCACATGATTTTTACGCCGGTTACCTGGATAGCTTAAAATCTTTTAAGCGCGATGATCTGAACGAGGAAGACAAATTATCCTATGATATACTTTACTATAAGCTGAATACCGCACTGGAGGGTTTTAACAAGCATATTTATTATGACTTTATTAATTTTGCTCACCCTGAATATATTCCCTTTAACCAGATGTTTGCCCTACCACTTATTCTTGGCCAGTGGGGATCGGGTACCGGGGCGCAGCCTTTTAAAACGGTAAAGGATTATGATAACTGGCTCAAAAGATTAAAAGGTTTCCAGGTTTGGGCAGATACCGCTATTGGCAACATGAACAAGGGGATTAAAACGGGTATAGTGCTGCCTAAATCAATCGTGGTAAAAATGATACCCGAAATGATGGATATGGTGGTTGCTTCGCCACAAAAAAGTTTGTTTTATGGGCCGATAAATAACTTCCCAAAGGATTTTTCAGATGCGGATAAAAAACGACTGACCAGTGATTATTTCACTACTATCAACACCGTTGTAATACCAACTTACAAAAAACTGGGCGATTATTTAAAAAATGATTACCTGCCGCATGCCCGGTTAACTTCGGGCATGTCTGCACTGCCTGGAGGATCGGACATGTACGTTTATATGGTTAAACAGAATACAACCACCAATAAAACTCCCGAAGAAATTTACCAGTTAGGGCTTAGCGAAGTAGCACGTATAAGCATGGAGATGGACAGCATTAAAAACATGGTTGGTTTTAAAGGTGACCGGAAAGCGTTTTTTGAATACATGAAAACCGACCCGAAGTTTATGCCTTATAAAACACCTAAAGAGGTGTTGGATGCCTTTGAAAATATCCATAAGCGTATGGAACC
>JAQBOY010000224.1 GCA_028287805.1 Mucilaginibacter sp. | reverse complement strand
TTGATCGCGAGGGCGTTTTGGCCATGCGCAATTACCTCGACAAGTTTTGGGACGATGCATTGGCCGCATTCAAATTAACCGCAGAACAAACCGAAAAAGAAAAAAATAAAAAATCATGAATACACTTACAATCGAATCCATTAAAAAAGAAGTAATAGTCGAAGCTTCACAAGCAACGGCCTTTAAAGTTTTTACCGAAAAAATGGACCTGTGGTGGCCCCGTACCCATCATATCGGTAAATCTCCTATGACTGAATTGGTGCTCGAACCCGGGTTACAGGGTCGCTGGTACTCCAAGCATGAAGATGGTAGTGAAGCAGACTGCGGTTATGTGATGCGCTGGGAACCCAATGGACTACTGGTATTAGCCTGGCAGATCAACGGTGACTTTCAGTATGATCCTAAACTGGTTACGGAGGTGGAGGTGCAATTTATCCCGGAAGACACTCAGACAACAAAAGTGAAATTGGAACATAAGAACCTTGACCGCATCGGTGCCGGTAAGACTATTGAAAGCATGAATGAAGGCTGGGGAAAAATACTGGAACTTTATAAAGCAAGTATATGAAGCCTAAACTTTTATTACGCATTGCAGCCATACTGATGTTTCTGCATACCATAGGGCATACTTTCGGCGCGCTGGGCTGGAAAAAAGCACCTAATGCGGCTGTTGCCGGAGTGATCAGCGGAATGGAAAACAATCATTTCGATTTTATGGGCAGAACAACGACCATAGCCTCCTTTTACGAAGGCTATGGTTATTGTATGATTGCCGTACTGCTGTTTATCAGTGTAGTACTATGGCTGCTGTCTGCTGAACCCGCTGCCAAACTACTCCCGTTAATAGCCGTTTTTTTACTATTGTTGGCCGTTGTTGAATTTATTTACTTTTTTGCTTTTGCAGCGGCATTTTCCTTATTGGCCGGGCTTTGTACGCTGTTAGCGTTCATACGAAGAAAACAAATGCAAATACCTTAAAATTTCGTTCCGGTCAGGTTGCCGGCTTTAGTTTTGTTAGGCTAACAAAATTTTCTTCTTACTCAAGGAGGCTATCCGCCCCATTTGCCCAATTGTCATATCAAAGTAAGGCATAAGTACCCCTATTGAGCCATGCGGTGTGAATAATCATAATGATGTAAAATAGTAAACTTAATTGACTAAATTAGTCAACCTGGTTTACCTTTGAGCCATCAATTCACAATTATGAAAACACAGTGGTCAAATGCAAACGATATCATTTCAGGAATAAATACTATACAAACAGTTTTATTTGAAAAATTGACGATCAGCCATCTTACCGACTTAAAATTAGGTAAGGCGCTTATTTCATTCAAGCTCTCAAAGGCCGGAATAGAACATTATACACTTCTTATACTGAAATCTGCCATTAAGGAAGTAATGGGTGCAGATATCGAAATAAAATTACTGTTGATGCTAATTGGAGGCTACCTCCTATCGGCCAAAAGCTTCCTGATTCATAACGCTTTGATAGAAAAGATAAGCCGGTACAACACCAAAACCTATAACCTGCCAGAAATGGCCTAACATTAAACATCATGAAAACACTATACATAAAAATATTTTTGAAAAGTATGGCAATGCTGCTGATCCTGCTGCCTTCAGCAATACTTGCACAACAAACCGAAATAAAAGGCACCATCACTGATGCCCGTACCCATGAAACTATGCCTGCTGTTAGCGTTTCTTTTGAAGGAACCACGATTGGCGTAACTGCCGATAATGGCGGAAGATATAAGTTAGTAAGCGACAAAGCATCCAACCGCATCAAAGTTTCTTTTATTGGCTATAAAACCGTATTTAAAGATATAATACCCGGCAAGGCACAAACTATTTATATCGTTATGGCTGAAGACCATAAACTGCTTACAGAAGTGGTGATAAAAAGCGGTAAAAAAACCAGGTATACCAACAAGAATAATCCGGCGGTTGAACTTATTCGCAAAGTTATTGCACATAAAGACCAAAACCGGGTAGAAAACTATAACTATGCCGAATATAAACAATACGAAAAAATGTCGTTCTACCTGAGCGATCTTTCAGAAAAGTTCAAAAGCAAAAAAATATTTAAAAACTATCAGTTTCTTTTTACTGAACAGGACTCCACAGCAATGGGTGGTAAAATTTTATTGCCGGTTTATATGGAAGAAAAGCTTTCTGATAATTATTTCCGCAAGTCGCCTTATGCAAAAAAACAAATTATACAGGCTAACAAACAGGTAAAGTATGATGAGAATTATGTAGATAACGAAGGGCTTAAAACCTATTTCAACAGAATGTATATGGATATTGAGATTTATGATAACAATATCCCTTTACTGGGCAACGAATTATTGAGCCCGATTGCTGACGGGGCTCCATCCTTCTACAAATTTTTTATAACCGATACAATTAAAGATGTAAGTCCGCAATTAATTGAACTGAGTTTTACCCCGCGCACAACTACAGATATGCTTTTTGAGGGTAAAATATACATCACTATGGATGGCAATTACGCGGTACAAAAAGCTATACTATCGGTAAACAAAAATATTAATTTAAACTTTGTACGCCAGATGCAGACTACCCTTGCATTTGAGAAAACCGAGACCGGAAAATACCGCCTGAGCCAAAGCAATCTGAAAATGGATTTTGGATTGAATAAAAACAAGGGCGGTGGCATTTATGGCGAGCGTACGGTGGTCATTAATAACTTTGAAGTTAATAAGCCACGGTTACAGGAGGTTTATTCTGGTCCTGCGCAAATGATTGCCTTTAATGCAACAGAAAAGGGCGATGAATTTTGGAAGGTCGCCCGCCCTGATACGCTTAAATCCCGGGAGGCTAATATTTATAAAAATATTGATAGCCTGCAAACCCTCGCTTCCTTTAAACGGACAATGAAACTGATTACGCTGTTTGTTGCAGGCTATGATAATTTAGGCCCTTTTGAAGTTGGGCCGGTAAATGCCTTTTACAATTACAACCCTGTTGAAGGTTTCAAGCTGCGGTTAGGGGGGCGTACCACTACAGCTTTAAGCAAACGGTATTATTTTGAAACTTATGGCGCTTATGGGTTCAGGGACGAGAAGTTTAAATATTTTTTGAGCGGCACCTATTCTTTAAACGACAAATCTATCTATTCATTCCCACAGGAATATCTACGTGCAAGTGTTCAGCATGATACCAAGATACCCGGACAAGAGTCGCAGTTTGTGCAGGAAAATAATTTCTTGATGACCTTTAAACGCGGCTTTAACGAAATATATACTTATAATGACGTTTTCAGGCTTGATTATGTACATGAGTATTTGAGCCATTTCTCCTATAAATTTGAGTTAAAGAGCTGGAACCAATCACCTGCCGGAGCTTTGTATTTTCAAAACACCCTGAATGGCCAGCCAAATGTTATTAACAACCTGCAGACTACTGAGCTATCCATGGAGCTTAGGTATGCACCGCATGAAAAATTTTACCAGGGTAAAATATACCGGATCCCTATCCCTGATAAATACCCTGTGTATACCTTACGTTACCAGCAAGGTATTAAAGGGGTATTTAACGGCCAGTACAACTACCAACAGGTTACCGGTAATATTACCAAACGTTTTTACCTGTCGCAATTGGGTTTTACTGACGTAGATGCTGAAGGAGGATACATTTTTAGCAAACTGCCTTATCCGTTACTGGATATCCATCATGCTAACCAGAGTTACGCGTTACAGCTTGACTCCTATAACATGATGAACTACCTTGAATTTGTAAGTGACCATTATGCAAGCGTTAATATTGAACATCACTTTAATGGTTTCCTGTTTAATAAAGTCCCCCTTTTACAAAGGCTTAAATTAAGAGAAGTGATGTCCTTTAAATCATTATGGGGCGGTGTAAGGCCTGAAAATAACCCGGCAAATAACCCGTCGTTGATGCAGTTCCCTGTAACAGGTGATGGAAAACCTATTACCAATACGCTTGATAACGGGCCGTATATGGAAGCCGGCGCGGGTATTGAAAATATTTTTAAGGTTTTAAGGGTTGATGTAGTAAGAAGGTTGAGTTACCTTGACCACCCTGATGCGCCAAGATGGGGCGTACGGGCAAGGGTGGTGGTGCAATTTTAATCATTTTCACCGTATAAAGCACGTGATATCACATTTCGTAAACTAAGTGGACTACAAAAACGTTTAATAAATAGTTATTGATCTCAATAAACACAAGATGAAAAATTATCAGGCACAAAGGGCATTACCAAAGTTGATTTACTTATTAAAACGTTCGTTGGAAGACTGGATAGAAACTGGTTTATGCTGTTCATCTAATACAAATTTCAACAAGGCGCAATTACCCATGTTTATGAGCATTGGTACAAACGGCATTTCCAACAGTCAACTTGCTTCTAACCTGTGTGTGAGCAAACAGGCAGCCAGCAAAGTAATCAAAGAGTTAGAGGAACTTAAACTGGTAAAAAGTGAAAAGTGCAGTACAGATGGCCGTTCAGCCATGTTATATTTAACAGACGATGGCATACAGCTTTATGAGCACATTAAGAGTCAAATTGAAAAACTGGAGAATGACTATAAAAAAGTAGTTGGTGCTAAAAACTACGAAAATGCCATTGATGTAATGCAAAAATTAATCAATTACCACGAAGAGCAAAGTAAGGTAGCGTTAAATTAAACTTATAATCTGAAAGTTTTAACTTTTAGCGTACAAAGCCTGATCCTACAACGGATTAGGCTTTATTGTTTATGGTACGGAAAACACCGGCCATAGGCTGAATTAGGGAACCTTGCTAAACGCCAAACTGCCGTAAATGATGATCAGTGTGCTTATAGACGATAAGCCCCCCTTGTTCTTTAGTGAGCTGTCCAAAAAAGGGATGCATAAAGCTGGGGTTTGAACAATGAGCATGTTCGTCGATCAGGCCGATCAGTTTCGCCTTTTCGGCTGCTACCTCTCCGCTCCCACCGATTTTAAATCCGGGCACTGTAGGCAAATTCTGTTTCATAGGTACATCTTTCAGCATATCCTTTAACGCTATTTTACCAAACACCCTGCCAAGGAAGGACTGCCGGTATAACTGCCGGCCCAGGGCCATCTCCTCCCACAGGATACAATGCCGCAGCATTTGGTAAACGGTCATTTGGCCCCATTGCGGTTGGCTGCGCTCATCCAGCGTACAGATCCTTGCCAGCAATTCCTGGCGGCTGGTTTCATCAAATATGGTTTTCATGCAGGTTGTTTAAGCTGGTTCAGGCCAAAGTTAATAATGACGCGCTAAAACAGGAAAGGGCAAGGAAGACAAATATAGGGTGTATTCCCGCCTTGCGTAAAAACCTATATACCGTATGTTCTACGTATGGAGGTTATTTATTTATTATCACGGGCGAAACTTATTTCATAATTTAGCATGATATGAGAGCAATCTTAAACGTTCGCAGCATCTACTATTCTATAGCTTTACTTTTTACGCTCACAGTTTTTGCAAATTGTAAAGGCAGCAAAACTTCTGACAACAAAGACTATGGCATTAAACAAGACAAAACCGGCCAAGTTGTTTCCCCAATCACAGACAGCATTAAACTAACTGAACTTGTTAGAAACCTATATAAATGGCATACAACGGATACATGTAAATGTGGCTTTAAGCCACTAAAAAAAAATCAGTCGGACACTTTGTTCACAAGCATCGATTTGGATGAAAATAGAAAAGAAATAAACGAACTAAAACAAACGGGATTCTTTACTGAGGATTTTTTAGAAGATTATCGCAAAATTGCTGTGCGCATGGATAAAGAACTAAGGGACGGAACGTCTTTATGGCCAGAAGGAGAGCTTTCCACTTTTGGCGACGATGCGGATGCCTGGTGTAACTGCCAGGATTATCCAGTTGATGATTACTGGAAAATAATGAGATTAACCAATATTAAATTTAACAAAGACGAAGCGAGTTTCAAATGGACCTGGGGCTATAGCTTTTATTATAAAGCAAAAGCAAAAAAAGAAAATGGCAACTGGAAAATTAGTTATTTGGAAGGATTTGACATGAATGCCTATAGCTGGGAATGGTGGAAAAAAAACAAAAAAACAAACTTGTGATCAATGTTTGTGAATTCTACAGATTGACTCACATAAAAAGCGGCAACCTTTCGGTTATCCGCTTTTTGTTTTTATAGATAGTAAAATGCCTTTTAGATCAGCTTATCAGGCGTGATAGGAAGTTCTCTTACCCTTTTCCCGGTAGCGTTATAAACCGCATTGGCTACAGCCGGGGCTACACCAATAAGAGAAATTTCACCTATACCCTTGGTACCTATTGGATTGATGATGGGATCGGGCTTATCAATAAATATAGCTTCAATTTGAGGTATATCTGCATTTACCGGGACATGATAATCAGCAAAATTACCATTTACATACCGTCCAAAACGGTCGTCAAATACCGCCTCTTCGGTCATAGCCATGCCTACGCCGCCTACAGCGCCGCCAATCATTTGGCTGCTTGCTGTTTTATGATTCACAATTTTTCCGGCATCAACAACGGCGACAATTTTTTTAATTTTTACAACCCCGGTTAATGGATGCACATATACCTGCGCAAAATGCGCCGAAAATGAATACATGGAATATTTTTTTGCATCCTCGCTGCTTTCTGATGCCTGTGTTACCTCCAGCGACGGTAAATTATGTTGTTTCAAAATACCGGCATAATCAATTTCATCGGTACCGTCCGGCGCTTTACCTGCCAGTGCATTCAGTTTTTGTTTCAGTGCTATGCAGCCGTCATGTACCGCCGATCCAACTGAAGATACAGTTGCCGACCCACCTTGTGTGGGAGCCATCGGGAATGATGAATTTCCCAGCTCAAAGGTTATTTTATCCGCCGGCAAGCCAAGTATATCTGCAGCAATAAGCACCATTGAGGTTGCTGTACCCGGGCCTATATCGCTGGTGGCGCTTTGTATATTTACGGTTCCGTCTGCCAGTAGTTTAACTTTAGCTAATGTACGTGAGCGGTACGCGCCAAATGCGCCGCATCCTATGCCATAACCAACCAGCCAGTCACCATCACGGTTAGTTCCCGGTTTTGACGATCGTTTGCTCCAGCCTATGCGGTCTGCGCCCTGCTGATAACATTCCTTCAGGAATTTACTTGACCAGGGCAGGTTTCGTTCCAGGTCGGTATCCGCATAATTCTTCAGCCGCAATTCAATAGGATCCATATTAAGCGCATACGCCAGTTCATCCAATGCCGACTCTAAGGCAAAGGAGCCTGTGGCTTCGCCTGGCCCCCGCATTGGCGCCGGCACGCCAACATTTAACGGCACTACTTTATAAAGTGTATTTACATTAGGGCTGTTATATAAGAACCGGGAAACATTAACCGAATTTTCAGTAAATTCTTCATAAACCGCAGTTTGCGAATGTGATTCATGTGTAATGCCCACAATGGTTCCATCGGCAGTTGCACCTAAACCAATTTTTTGGATAGTTAATGGCCGGTACCCAACTAAAGTAAACATTTGCTCGCGGGTAAGTGTGAGCTTAACCGGGCGCTTAACCATTTTTGCAG
>JAQBOY010000178.1 GCA_028287805.1 Mucilaginibacter sp. | reverse complement strand
GAGTTTAAAAAATGACGTTTAACCTCCGTCATATAATTTTTTAATATCTCATAAGCGTCTTCCTCTATATGAAAAACGAAGCCATTTATATTGATGATGATAGTTTTATTCATGATGCGATAATTTTTATGGTTATATATTTTTATTGTCGGAAGCCGTAGCCGTTTGTACTGCGAAGACCAATTCCTGCCAGGTTTTATCCAACTGTTCTAAGATTTTTTTTCCCTCGCTTGATAAGGAATAGTATTTTCTTGGTGGCCCGGAAGTTGATTCTACCCAGTTATAAGTGAGCAGTCCGTTGTTTTTTAAACGGGTTAGTAAAGGATATAAAGTGCCTTCAACCACAAGCAGTTGTGCTTTTTTAAGTTCGGCAATTATATCAGAGGCATAGGTTTCTTCGCGGCCTATTATTGAAAGTATGCAGTACTCCAATATACCCTTTCGCATTTGGGTTTGTGTGTTTTCAACAATCATATCACAAAGATATATGTTTTAAACTGTATTATGCAATACATAGTAGTAAAAATTTATAAACTAATATTACTTAAAAGTATTAATTACCTAAAAAGATATCATTTAGTTAATTTTATTTGAAAATTTAATTATGTAACACTACTTTTACTTGTTAATTAATATTTACTGATCTTATTTATCTAAAAATGAAAAAACTTATACTTGTAGGTTTTTGTGTCCTGT
The DNA here is from genome assembly GCA_028287805.1 of Mucilaginibacter sp. Lineage (GTDB taxonomy): Bacteria > Bacteroidota > Bacteroidia > Sphingobacteriales > Sphingobacteriaceae > Mucilaginibacter. The sequence continues at coordinate 3,349 of JAQBOY010000178.1, read as the reverse complement.
TGTTATGTATAGCGCAGGGTTATGCACAAAATCGTACCGTAAGCGGTACCGTAACGGCCAAAGAAGACGGCCTTCCTATTCCTGGAGCAACAGTAAGGGTTAAGGGTGCATCTACGGGCATCCCAACTGATATCAATGGGAAATACACAATAAGTGCACCGAATGGGGCAACGCTTGTATTCTCCTATGTTGCCTATGATACCAGAGAGGTTGTGTTGAATGGGCAAAGCATAGTCAATGTTGTACTGGCTCAAAATAACCAGCAATTAAATGAAGTAGTTGTAACTGCTTTAGGTATCAATAAAAGTGAGCGCTCAATCGGATATTCTGTATCTACAGTTAAAGGTGATGAGCTGGTAAAATCAAGCGAACCAAACATTATTGAAGGTTTAGCTGCAAAGGCAACAGGTGTGCAGGTGGTTTCTTCAAGTGGTACCCCGGGCGCATCTTCAAAAATCCTTTTACGTGGCCCTGCAACTTTTCAAGGCGACAACCAGCCGCTTATTGTAATTGATGGTGTACCTATTGATAATAGTGTAAACTACATTAACGCAGGCGATAATCCATATGACAACCGGTTAAGTGGCGCCCAGCTTTCAAACAGGGCCATAGATATTAACCCCGATGATATTGAGTCTGTAAGTATTTTGAAAGGCCCGGCTGCCGCAGCCTTGTATGGACAAGCAGCAGGTAACGGCGCTATTATTTATACTACAAAAAGAGGTAAAGCTCGAAAAGGGCTTGGTGTAAGCTTTAGCAGTTCGGTAGAGGCTGATAAAGTAAGTAAATTACCTAAGCTACAATACCGTTACGGACAAGGATCAGGTGGAAATTATTCAAGCGCAACTCCAAGCAGCTTTGGTGAGGACCTGATTGCTGACGGTAAACCAATTTATAATAACATTGATAACTTTTTTAGAACCGGGACTACCTATACCAACAACGTATCTATTGTAGGTGGTAATGATAAAACAAGTTTTAGAATGGCCGTTGGAAGTGCCAATATAAACGGCATCATTCCTTATTCAAACTTAAACAGATATAATTTTAGGTTAACAGCTGATAGTAAATTAAGTGATAATATAACTGTTGGTGGTACAATGAATTATACTAACTCCAACAGTCAATCTCCATCAGGAGGTTCTGATCTGTCAGGTGTAATGCTTGCCTTGTTAAGAATGCCTGTAGGTTTTGATGGCAGAAACGCTTTTAATCCGGATGGCACGCAGAATAGTTATTATGGAGCGTATGATAATCCTTTCTTTTCTACAAAAGCCAATCCTTTTACAGAAGAGAACAACAGGATAGTTGGTAATGCATATGCAGATGCAAAGCTGAGTAAAATATTTAGCTTATCATTTAAAGTAGGTATAGATTCATACCATACAACAGATCAAAAAGTATATGCGATATCATCATCTGGAAATGATGCAGGTGATGGTACAGGCCAGATTAACAGGACTAATGTTGACTTTCGTAACTTATATTCAGATTTGTTACTTAAATTTAATACAAAGCTGGACGACAAGAAAAACTTTACTTTAAGCGGTTTAGTTGGCGGCAATTTTAATTACACTCAATTTGGATCGTCTTTTGAAAGAGGCAGAAACCTTTCAATACCCAATTTTTATAATTTTGCAAACGCTTCAGAACTTTATGTAAGTAATACAGCTACGTATACAAACAGTAAAGCAGTATTAGCCGATGCTACATTGGATTACAAAAGCGAAGTGTTTTTAACCGTAACAGGAAGAAACGAATGGTCTTCAACTTTTGGCCCCGGGGCAAAAGGATTCTTCTATCCTAAAGCGGATTTATCTTATGTGTTTTCAAGCTTACTAAAATCAGTACCGGCAATTAGCTATGGTAAAGTAAGGTTTGCTTATTCAAACGTAGGTATTTCTCCACAACCTTACCTTAACAGAGCCTATTATGCTATTCCTTTTATTGCTGATGGTTATACCAATGGTTTAGGTTTCCCTTATCCGGATGCAAGCGGTGCAGGCCATACCGGTTACGGTATTTCCTCGCAAGTACCAGGACTTAATTTAAAGCCTGAAAGAAATGAAGGCCTTGAAACTGGTTTGGAAATGAGGTTTTTAGATAACCGCATTGGATTTGATTTAACGCTATATCAACAAACTTCACATGACCTGTTAATTGCACAACCGGTTTCACCAAGTTCTGGTTTTCAAACCTATTTTCACAATATAGCTCAAATCAGAAACAGGGGTATAGAGTTAGGTGTAAATGCAACCCCGGTTAAAATAAAAGATTTCAACTGGAACATTGCAGTAAACTGGTCAAAGAACGAAAACGTAGTACAAAAATTAGCACCGGGAGTAACGGAATTTGCAGTGGGTAACTTCTTTTCACAACCACAATCTTTTGCTATTGTTGGTAAACCTTTTGGTGCGCTTTATGGTTACGCGTTCCAAAGAGATGCCAAAGGCAATGTGCTTATCAATCCATCAAGTGGCTTGCCTCTGTTGGAAACAAATCAGACTCAGTTAGGCAACCCTAATCCTACCTGGTTAATGAATGTTAATAATGAATTTACATATAAAGGATTTACTTTTTCATTCCTGTGGGATTTCAGAAAAGGCGGAACTTTATGGGACGGAACATGGCAGAGCTTGAATTACAGGGGTAAATCAATTGAGTCTGAGGCAAGAAACCAAACGTATGTTATACCTGGTGTTATTGCAAGCGGGCCTAATCAGGGACAGCCAAATAATGTGGCAGTACCCGGCGTTTCATATATCACTAATTATCTTGGTGGCGCAGGACAAACAAATGAATTGTCAATGCAATCAGGCTCATGGATAAGATTAAGATCTGTTAACCTATCATACAGATTTGATCTTGCTAAAAACCATCCAACATCACCAATACAATATGTTGATTTAGCTGTGGCGTTAAGAAATATCTTTTTATCAACTCCATACAAAGGTGTTGACCCGGAAACAGGTTTAACAGGTTCATCAGCAAATGCTACTGGTTATGACTATTTTAACAATCCGGGTACTAAATCAGGATCACTTACATTAAGAGTTGGATTTTAATTTTTTAATACAGAAAACATGAAAAATAAAAAATATTTAATAGCGCTATTCGTGCTTGTTTTTATGGGTGCCTGTAAAAAGGGCGACAATTTATACATTAGTCCGAATCAACCCTTAAATGTAACCCCCAGTGTATTATTAACTTCTGTTGAAGTTAATACCATTGCTAACACCGAAGGTGATTTGGCGCGGGTTGCGTCAATATTGAGTGAGCAGATGGCTGGTGCAAACTCACAGTACCAGGCATTGCAGAACTATAATATTCAAACCAGCGATTATAATAA
>JAQBOY010000175.1 GCA_028287805.1 Mucilaginibacter sp. | reverse complement strand
ATGGATAAATCTTTAAAATAAATGGATTATTCTATTTTATATATAGCCGCTAAACAACACCTAAAAGTTAAATAATTCATTAAACTATTATTAATACAAATCATATTCATCAAATACTATTTTACGTTCTACAAATCCAATTAAAATCCATTATTACCAGGCCTGTCTTCCAGCTTTACACCCCACTTTTTATTTGGCTTCGGTCCCATTATAAATGCAAGTGTGCCGCCTTTTATCAAATCTTTGTGAGTAATATAGGTATGTGAATATGGGCTGCCGTTAAGCGCTGCAGATTGTATATAGATATTTTGAGTAGATGCCCCCTCTGTTTTAATCCTGAATGTTTTATTATCTGATAATTGAATAAGTACATCTTTAAACTGCGGCGATCCAATAGCGTATACACCACTGACTGGATTTACCGGATAGAAACCCATTGCACTGAATATGTACCATGCTGACATTTCACCGCAATCCTCATTACCAGCATATCCTGATGACGAAACATTATAAAGTTCATTTATTACTTTAGAAGCATAATACTGGGTCTTCCAGGGTTGGCCGGCATAATCATAAAGATAGATAACATGATGACTTGGCTCATTGCCATGCGCATATTGCCCGATAAAACCAGATGCATTTCCGTTAACTTCTCCCGGTTTTGTCTTTAAATTAAAGAAAGTATCCAACTTGCTAACAAACGATTTCTCTCCCCAGGTTAATTCTATCAGGTTAGGGATATTTTGAGGTACATACCAGAAATACTGCCATGCATTACCTTCAGTAAAAGGGTTTCCTCCGTTAGATCCATATTTAAGCGGGCTAAAAGGTTCTATCCATTTACCTTCATCATTTTTGGCTCTGAAAAACCCTGTTTTAGCATCGTAGAGATTTTTATAGTATTGGGACCGGGCCATAAAATGTTCATAATCTGAATTTTTACCCAGCTTTTTCGCAAACTGAGCCACACACCAGTCATCATAAGCCATTTCCAATGTTAGGGATACAGACTGTGATTGCAAATTTTCGGGCATATAATGATACTTCTCCCATATGGTAAACGGTGAGTTAGGATGATCAATCATTGATGAGTTCTTTACAGCTTCGTATGCTTCATTTACATCAAAACCTGGTATGCCTTTAAATACCGCATCCACAATCACAGGTATCGAGTGATTGCCTATCATGCAATAATTTTCCTGCCCCCATAATTGCCATATTGGTAAATAACCATAAGTTTTGTACTGGCGCAGCATACTGTTTACAAACCGTCCGTCATGCTCAGGCTCAATTAAGGTATAAAGCGGATTCGCCGCGCGATAACTATCCCATAATGAAAATGTGGAATAATGTGTTTTATCCTCGGCCTTTTGAACGGTATAATCAGCAGCCATGTAATCACCGTTTACATCAGCAAGGTTATTAGGTTGTAAAAAAGCATGGTAAAGGGATGTGTAAAAAATCTGCTTTTTAAGCTCAGTACCTTCAACCTTTATCTTTTGGAGTTCTTTCTCCCACTTAGCATCTGCCTCGGATACTACTTTATTAAAATCCCAGTCGGGTATTTCTTGATTTAGGTTTAGCCTTGCATTTTCAATACTTACAGCAGAAAGGCCGATTTTAGCAAGCAATGGGGTTGAATCAACTGTGCTAAAATTAAGCACAGCTCTCAGATCTGTTCCATTAACCAGCTTTTGATCAAGGTATTTTGTTCCTCCGTCAACAAATAGGTTGCCGGTTATTGGTTTCGAAAATTCTATGTAAAAATATACCTTCCGCAATTTTGCCCAACCGGTTATTAATCTATACCCTTCCAGTACCTGCTGATTTACCACTTTAAACTGGGCATTAACAACACGGCAGTTCCAATCTGGTTTTTTAAGAGAATGGTTAAGATCAATTACCAAATGAGCCTGGCTATTTTTAGGAAATGTATACCGATGGAACCCTGCATGCTCAGTAGCTGTAAGTTCGGCATTAACATCATAGTCCTGTAGTTTTACCTGGTAATATCCCGGTCTGGCCGTTTCCTGATCGTGAGAAAACTTCGACCGGTAGCCACTCCCTTCTTGTGCAGGCTTGCCGGCACGTGTTTTTACTTCGCCTGTAGTTGGCATAAATAACACATCAAATAATTCGGCAACACCGGTACCGCTTAAATGGGTATGACTAAACCCGGCAATAGTATGATCGTTATAATCATAACCCGAAGCTGCACCCCAATCGGGCTCGTCGCGTGTGTCAGGACTAAGTTGTATCATACCAAACGGCACAGTTGCCCCCGGAAAATTATTACCTGATAAACTTGATGCGACAGCCCCGGTCCCGATAAACGGATTAACGTAAGCGGTTAGTTTTTTAGCTGGCTGCTGGGCAAAAACGCTTTGGGCTATTATCGTAACAAGAAACGTTTTATACAGTAATCGAAACATATTGCTTTTCTAAAATTTATACCTGAAAGTTTACTATCTATGATTAATCATTTACAAGGAAATGTACTATCCGGCAGGCATTTCCTTTACTGTTGGAATTTTTGCTGTCTAACATTTTTATTGTTAAAGTATGATGCCTGTCGGGCAAATTACTACCCAGCAAAATGTAATATGGCAAATGCAGCATACCGCTCCATTCTGTATATAAGTCAAGTATTTTAGCCGGGCCATTATCTATCTTATAGGAAATAATTCCAGCGTCATTACCAGATATAATAGCCATACCAACTGCATTTCCCTTGAAAGGCAATACCAGCGATGCACCCTGCTTTTCTGTTGTAAGCATTGGTACATTAACAAAACCTTCCCTTGTTGATTGTTTATTAGCCGGCGTCCAGTTGCTGAACAGTATCCAGTCTTTATCATAATGAGCATTACTGATATCATAATAATGCCCTTTTTCAAAACTTGAGCTTGTAAATGATTTGGGTAATGATACGATTTTAAGATTCTCAGACTGGGGTTGCCTATCAAAACAGTTTTGAAATAATTGTTTGATCATTTCAAAATACAATTCCTGCCCGTATGGCGCTGGATGAATGTCTTTGAAATCATCATTCCAGTTAAATTCGTGGTTATGGGTTTTTTCGGCCACCGCCTTTGCCTGATTCACCGACGGTAAATTGTAATAGGTTGCTATTGTCTCGTGCCTTGCTACTTCTGCCGGAACCCTGCCGTTATTATAATCGTTGGTTTTATAGGTGTCGG
>JAQBOY010000161.1 GCA_028287805.1 Mucilaginibacter sp. | reverse complement strand
GGATTAAAGTAATTGGCACCGCCACAACAGGGCCAATTGTTTTTAAAGAATTATATACCCAGTAAATACATAAGGTGTTCCAAATAAAAAAGCCTGTAAAGGTAACGCCAAATAATTGTTTGCCTTTGTTGGTTGATGTTGACTGAATGATATTCTCCATCGCGATAAGCATAGGCACTAAAGCGAAGAAAAAAAAGAAGGTGGTGTAATGCATAGGCGGCCATGCCAGCCAAAGCAATAGCCCGGAGAATATAGATAGAAGGATATTTTTTTTCATTATATAATTTTATAATCTTAAAGCGTCATTGCTGTAAAGGAACGATCCGCCAGCTGGCGGACTGAAGATGCTAATCAAGAACCACAAAGTTATTAAATGGCACAGAGCCATAGGCTTCGTGTTTTTTTTAATTAGTTTTCCCCATCACACAAATTACAAACTCGCCTTTAACGGGGTGTGTTTCAAAATAAGTTTTAACTTCAGCTACGGTACCTCGTACCGTTTCTTCAAACATTTTTGTCAATTCGCGCGAAACGGATATTTGCCGGTCAGCACCAAAATAGGTGGTCATTTCATCCAACGTTTTTAACAAACGGTGCGGCGATTCATAAAGTATGATGGTGCGGTCTTCCTCTGCTAAAAGTTTATAACGGGTTTGACGTCCTTTTTTCAAAGGCAAAAATCCTTCAAAGCAAAAGCGGTCAGTAGGGAAGCCCGAATTTACCAATGCGGGCACAAACGCTGTTGCACCGGGCAAACATTCTACGGCTATTTCATTTTTTACAGCCTCGCGTACCAAATAAAAACCGGGATCAGAAATAGCCGGCGTACCTGCGTCAGATATCAAAGCTATATTTTTCCCCTCCTTTAAAAAGCGAATGATCTCATTGCTGGACTGGTGCTCATTATGCTGATGATGTGCAAATACCTTTTGATGAATATCAAAATGCTTCAATAAAGGTGCAGAAGTACGGGTATCTTCGGCCAAAATCAAATCAGCTTCCTTTAATATCCGTATTGCACGGAAAGTAATATCTTCAAGATTACCAATTGGTGTGGGTACTAAATATAATTTGCCGTTTGTGCTCATGGTTAATCGTTGTCCATAGCCCATATATATGACAGACCATAGTAATATGTTTTGAAGCAGTAGCCTGTCACATAACGTAAATAACTACGGACTATAAACTATGGGCTATTGACTTATTTATATCTTTGTCGAAAATAAAAAATAATGCTGCAAGTTAGTTATATCCGCGATAACAGGGAAAAAGTTTTAGAACGTTTGGCTGTAAAAAATTTTAAACAGCCCAATCTGGTTGATGAAATTATTCAATTAGATGAAAGACGCCGTTTAACTCAAAACCAAATGGATGGTGTTTCGGCACAGGCTAATGCCGCTGCAAAGCAGATTGGTGAGCTAATGCGAGCCGGGAAAAAGGAGGAAGCTGAAGCATTAAAAGCTACTACAGGGGCTTTTAAAGGAGAGGTCCAAACCTTAAACGAACAGCTTTCATCATTAGAAGAGGAGTTGAATCAAAAAATTGTATTGTTGCCCAACTTGCCGCATATATCAGTTCCCCAAGGCTCAACTCCCGAAGAAAATGAAGTGGTATCCGACAATGGCAGTAAGCCACAGCTGCCCGCTAATGCCTTACCGCATTGGGAACTTGCCGCTAAATATAACCTGATAGATTTTGAACTGGGCGTTAAAATAACCGGGGCGGGTTTCCCTGTTTATAAAGGCAAGGGCGCTAAATTACAGCGTGCGCTCATTAGCTTTTTTTTAGATGAAGCCGAGAAGGCAGGATATAGCGAAGTAATGTTACCCCTGTTGGTCAATGAAGCATCAGGTTTTGGAACCGGGCAATTACCGGATAAAGAGGGGCAGATGTATTATATAGGTGAAGATAAGCTATATCTGATACCCACCGCCGAAGTGCCTATTACCAATTTATACCGTGATGTGATATTAAAGGCTGACGAACTGCCGGTAAGAAATTGCGGATATACGCCCTGCTTCCGTCGCGAGGCGGGTTCTTATGGCGCGCATGTTCGTGGCCTAAACCGCTTGCACCAGTTTGATAAGGTGGAGATTGTACAGGTAGTGCATCCGGATAGCTCTTATGATGTAATAGAGCAAATGAGCGAGCATGTACAGGGGTTATTGCAAAAATTAGGCTTGCCTTATCGTGTATTACGTTTATGCGGTGGCGATATGGGCTTTACAGCAGCTTTAACTTATGATATGGAAACCTGGAGTGCAGCGCAGCAACGCTGGCTGGAAGTTTCTTCAGTTTCTAACTTTGAAACCTTTCAGAGTAACCGCTTAAAGCTTCGTTTCCGCAATGCCGAAGGTAAAACACAGCTGGCCCATACGCTAAATGGCAGCGCTCTGGCTTTGCCACGTATTGTAGCCACGCTGTTAGAAAATAATCAAACAGAGAAAGGGATTAAAATACCGGAGGTATTAGTGCCTTATACTAAGTTTGAGTGGATAGACTAATTTGCTTTGTTTACAATTTCAAATACGGCGCGTATTTGGAAACTTAGCTTTATGTTTTTTACAGCGATGTCTGATTCTGGAGTAGCCTCAGCTGTAGCCATTTTAGCCATATACATTGGGCGTGGTGATTGAAAATTATTATTGTCATCCTCCACAATACTAATGGCTCCGCCAAGCTTTTCATTAATGCCGTTTAACAAAAAGGTTGCTTTTTCTTTTGCAGCTAATAGCGCCTTTAATTTCAATTCATTTTTTAGTGTTTCAATTTTTGAATAATCATAGCTGTCAACATTAGTAGATTGAATGCCCTTGGGGTCTACCTTGCTTAATACCTGGTTAAACTTATTCAGGTCATGGAAACGAATCAGATATTGCTTGCTGGCCAAAAAATCAGGTGTTTTCTTTTTAGGGTCGATGTAATTATAAGATGAAAGGTTGCTGATAGTAAAATCTTCCCTTGCTATACCCGCTTCATTTACGGCTTTCTCCAATTGCTTCTCCAACACACTAATGGTTATTTTATTCTTGCCATCCATATATTCCTTTAATGATAGGGATACATTAATAATATCAGGCGTTACTTCTTTTTCGGCAGTGCCGGTTACTTCAATTTTGCGGCGCAGATCAACATTTTGTGCCATAACTGTTAAGGCGCTTATCCAAAACAGCAATATAAAAATACTTGTCTTTTTCATGGTTCTGTGTTTTGTTAATAGCTGCAACATACCGGAAAATTCCGTAACACTGACAATTTTTTACAGGTTTGTTCCAGGCTACTTATCTATATATCTTAAAAAGTTATCTTTGCAGCCATCAGATAAAGTCAAATAGCTGAATTATTAGATAACGAAATTATGGAGCTTATTTCGTGGAATGATTTTGAAAAAGTAGAGTTGCGTATAGGTACCATACTTGAAGCTATTGATTTCCCCGAAGCGCGTAAACCTGCTTATAAGGTTAAAGTTAATTTTGGGGAGCATGGTGTTAAATGGTCAAGCGCGCAGATTACCAAACATTATACAAAGGAAGAATTGATAGGGCGGCAAATTGCGGGTGTTATCAACTTTCCTAAAAAGCAGATCGGTAATTTTATGTCGGAGTTTTTAGTGACAGGTTTTGCTGATGAGAACGGCGATATTGTTTTAACTACCGTTGATAAACCCGTGCCAAACGGCAGTAAACTGATATAATATGCCTGAAAGTTGGATAATAGGACCGCAACTTATTGGATTCATTTTAATTGTTATTGGTTTGATACAACTATGGTTCCCTCCAAAACATATTAATAAATATTATGGCTATAAAATGCCATCAGCCATGAAAAATCAACAAACATGGGATGAGGCGAATCGTTATGCTACCCGTTATACAATAAAGTGCGGGTTAGTACTTATTGTTATCGGGGTATTGACCACCTCTATTTTTAAAGTGGCGGTAATGCCGTTTAAAATGAAGGAAGCACTTAACATTTTAGTTTTTTTATTCTCGGGGATGTTTCCGGCGATAGCTATAATTGTCGCTACAGAAAAACATTTATCCCGGATTTTTGGTAATCAATCATAATGAGATATGTAAGTTTTGGGGATGAGCCCGCGATTTCGCCCGATGAATTTTTTATGAACGAGGCGCTTAAGGAAGCCAAATTGGCGTTAGCCGAAGATGAGATACCAATTGGCGCCATTGTTACCTGTAAGGGACAGATCA
>JAQBOY010000158.1 GCA_028287805.1 Mucilaginibacter sp. | reverse complement strand
TGCGAGGAAGCCAAATTTAAATCGATCATGGACGGTACGGCCAAACAACGGGCGCAAACCGCTTTTAACCTTTGCCGTGATTTTGCAAGGCAGGGAAAAGAAGCGCTGATTTATAATTAATTCCTATGAGGGGGAGCAATCCCCTTATTTTCAAATTCCCCGGCGGGCGGGCATAGCCCGCCCCGGCTACGCCCCCTGTTTTCTTATTTTTGATGAGCTGCATTGAAAACAGGGGGCGCTTTGAAGACATTAGGTGGTTCGACTTTCCCGAGCCTCGGAGAAAAACAGACATTTTTAATAAGTATAGTGTTGTTTGGTATTCTTTTTGCTTAGTATCATAAGTTTTTGTTTTCCAATATTTTCTTGAAAACCCGAAAAAGGCGGGTCACATGATTTAGGGGAAGGAAGAGGTACTCTTAATTTCATACATGAACAATAAACAAAGTACTAGTAGCCGGACAGAATGTGATCAACATTAACGAAGTATGGGAAGTAAGTATTAAATAAATATTCTTTTACCTACATAATTTTCCCTGAATTCCTTAGGAGTAAGTCCCTTTTTATTTTTGAATGTCCGGTTAAAATTGGCCATATTATTAAATCCGCATTTAAAGGCTACTTCGGCAATTGAATGCGTAGTATCAATCAGCATCCTGGATACATGGCCAAGCCTGATCTCATTCAGGCTGTCTATAAAGCTATAACCTGTCCGTTTTTTAATAAACCGGCTGAAGGAGGCTTCCGGCATATTGGCGATTTTAGCTACATCATTCAGTGTTATCTGTTTACTGAAATTGTTGTTCATGAATTCGAACACCTTTTCAATTCGCCGGCTGTTGTAGTTAAATTGTTCTATGGTAAACGTGGAATCGGACAGGAGTTTGATGTCTCTTGAAATTGATAAATCATGAATAATCGATAATAATTCAAGAATAGAGTCAAAACCGCTTTTTTTACTTAGGGCTAAAATCCTGGGTGCCATAGCGACAACAGCAGGTTTTGAAAATAATACCCCGCGTTTAGAATTTTCAAACATGTTGCGGATATTAACCAACTGATTTCTTTTCAGGAAACGATCATCAAATAAATCTTTATGAAACTGTATCGTAACTTCCTTAATATTTTTGCCTTTACAATGATGAGTAAACCAGCCATGGGTAACATTCGACCCTACGCAAACCAATTCATTATCGTCGATGTCACCAATATGATCACCGACAATCCGCTGTGCGCCTGATGCATCCAGTATCAGGTTGATCTCCATATCCTCGTGGTTGTGTAACGGAAAATCAAACTCCGTTTTTTCCCTGGAAAAAATGGTAAAACAATCATTTTGAGTTAACGGAGTAATTTCCCTAACAATATCCATCATTAATAAGTGGTTTATATCTGTTAAAATAGTATTGAAAATTTATTTCAGACTAAGTTAAAATAACAGAAATTTGAAATTAGTATTATTTACAAATGTTAAAATAAAATTAATGAAATGAAATTCAAATCGCTGTAAAACAAGCTGATGTTAAACATTCAGTTGATATTTATACATTAATTGCCAATGCCTGGTAATTTAATATTGGTTTAAGTTATAAATTAATTATTAATTTTTTTTGGAAAGAAAGATTTTGTATAAACAAATGTTAAAATAGCATTAGTATAACATATGGTAGTTATTATAGCTTTGGAACAATCAATTATAGATTATAAACCGGTCATTTAAATCATCATTAGTGACAGGCAGGTAAGCTAAATGTTTGCCGGTCCTGATTAAATACAGCTATCAGCCTATGAAATCATATCAAAATGTGTTGTTGTCATTTTTTATTTTATGCAATTTTTCTTCATATAGCCAGGGTAAGATAGACAATTATAAGTTACTGAACAGCGCAGTAACAGAATATGAAAAAGCTGAGTGGGATATAAAGATCACGGCGCCTTTTACTAATCCGTACGACCAAAAGGACATCAGTCTCGATTTGGTGCTGACAGCACCGTCCGGAGACCCGGTAATATTGCCCTGTTACTTTGAAAGCGGTAACGCAACAGCGTCGGTATGGAAAGCACGTTTTGCAGCGCAAGAAGCAGGTAAATACACGTATTTCTTTCACTTATCTGCGAAAAACGCAGCGGACGAATCTGCTAAAGGATCTTTTATTTCGTTGCCGGGAAAAAAGCCGGGCTTCCTGCACAAAAATGGCCTTTATACTTTTAAGTTTGATAACGGTGATCTGTTTCGCGGCATCGGCGAAAATGTAGGCTGGGAGGCACGTACTAATGAAAACCCTAAATATACTTATGACCTATTGTTGCCGCTGTTGGCCAAAAACGGCGCCAATTTTTTCCGCACCTGGATGTGCCCCTGGAATTTACCGCTGGATTATAAAAGGGTAAGCAATCAAAAAAGGTATAGTAATACTACTGAATATTTTAATCCGAGCGGTATTAAACGAATGGAGGAATTGCTACATATGGTTGATTCATTGCATATGTATGTGATGCTTACACTGGATATGAATAGCGGAAAAGGGGTTGATTTTTTCCACTCGCAGGTGGCGATGGATAAATACAAAAACAAACTCCGTTACCTGGTGGCTAGGTGGGGTTATAGCACAAACATTGGCGCCTGGGAGTTTTTTAATGAAATTGATAATGGTGTGTTTACTAAAGGTGATAGTGTATTAATCCCCCACGCCTATGTGACCAACTGGCATGAAGAAATGTCGCGTTATTTAAAAGATATTGATCCTTACCGGCATCTGGTAACTACAAGTATTTCTCACCGGGATATTACCGGCATGAATTCTATACCCTATATAGACTTCAACCAGAAACATATTTATAAGCACACCGAAAAGATCCCGTCGATTTATCCGGATTATATCCGAACCTTTGGCAAGCCATACGTAGTTGGTGAATTTGGCTATCGGTGGGAGGATGCTAACCCTAAGTATGCTAAAGAAGCGGATTACGATTACCAAAGAGGATTGTGGTTTGGTATGTTTAGTCCAACCCCTATTTTGCCCATGAGCTGGTGGTGGGAATTTTTCCATGAAGAACATATGGAGCCTTATTTCCGTTCGGTACGTGAGATTAGCGACCAGATGCTGAAAGCCGGAAGCGGCAGCTTTGATCAATTGGCTGTTTCAGTAAATTTGTTGCATGCACAGGCCGTAAAATGCGGCGATAAATATTTTATTTACCTGCTCAATGAAAGTGATGAACCAATGACTACGCCAGTATCATTGCCAGTAGAAAATAATGAAAACTTTACCGTACAATCATTTATCCCGGTAAGCCGCCAGTACCATAAGCTAGCCAATTTTGTTGTCACTAATAAAACGCTTACGATAAACAATATCACTTTAGCAGGCAAACAGGAAATGGTTTTGATACTAACCCCAAATTTAACAAAAACCAAATAGATTTCAGCATGAACATGAAAAAAGCATTGCAGGTATTAATACTCATTTTACTTTCAGGCTATGTGGGTAATGTAATGGCACAAAAGAAGACCAGGTTTCAGGTGCTTAATTACTTGTATAGTGTATCCGGCAAGGAAACCATTGCCGGTACGCATAATAAAGAGCCAAGCGCTACACCCGCCAGGTGGACCAATAAGGTTGATTCGGTTACCGGTCACTACCCTGGTTTATGGAGCGGCGATTTTTTATTTCAACAGGATAATATTGATAATCGCCAATTAATGATTGATGAGGCCGTGCGCGAATGGAAAAAAGGCGCTGTGATCAACATCATGTGGCACTCTTGCAACCCCGCTATGCTGCAGCCTTGCGGATGGAACAAAGAAGGGGTTTTAAGTAAACTAACAGATGATCAATGGAAGGAAATAACCACTGATGGCAGTGAGCTTAACAAAAAGTGGAAACAGCGCATTGACGAAGTTTGTGTATACCTGCAATTTTTGAAGGATAAAGGAGTAGAGGTATTATGGCGACCGATGCACGAAATGAACCAGGGCGTATTTTGGTGGGGAGGCCGGCCAGGTGCTGATGGTACACTTAAACTGTATCAAATGATGCATGATTATATGATTAAAGAAAAGAAGCTAACCAACCTGATTTGGGTTTGGGACATACAGGACTTTGGCTCGCTGTCAAATGATGTCAAAGTCTACAACCCCGGCGATAAATACTGGGATGTGGCGGCGCTTGATGTTTATGACAGGAGCGGCTATACCGATCAGAAATATGAAATTATGCAGTCGGTTTCTAAGCGCAAACCGATAGCAATTGGTGAATGTTCAAAATTTCCGAGTGCCGATATTTTATTAAAGCAGCCCAAATGGACTTTCTTTATGGTATGGTCTGAATTAGAATTCAGCAGCAATACCATTGACCAGATCAAAGCTGTCCATACGGCGCCAAACGTCATAACGCTGGATAAAATGCCGGGATGGAAACAGGAATGAAATTCTGATTAATTAAACATAATGAAGCCTAAACTTTTTTTAATAATGCTGTTATTGATCTTCATGATCACAAATGTATTGGAAGCGCAAAAAAAAGTGTCCAAAATTAAAACGATGCCTAATTCATCACCGCGTAATATCATTTTCATTTTAACGGACGATCACCCGTATGATTTTATGGGTTTTGTTACCCCTACCATTTTTGGTGTCCGGACTGATAAATATAAGTACATCCGCGGCTGGGGCATTTGGGACATGAACGAATTGTATGACCTCGAAAAAGATCCGGATGAAATACATAACCTGGCACAGGATAAAAAATATGCCGACATTAAAAAGAAATTAGCGGGTGACCTGTTCGACTGACTAAATAATACGGGTGGCATGCAAATACCTTTGAAACGAACGATAAAAAATCCATGGGGCGACTATCGACATCCCAATCAATATTAATTATGAAAAATAAATACCTGTATAAATTAGGCAAAGGAATTATTTTAATGGCGAGTTTGTTTGTTACTATAAATGCAACAGCGCAACAACCCGCAAATACCTATAGCATAAAAAGTTGGTGGGGCCCGCCGCCGCCAAAATTTTCGCCGGTGGTTAATACAGATGGGAGTATTACTTTCAGGGTAAAAGCGCCTAAGGCGCATACCGTCAACCTGCTTTTTGGTGAATGGGACATTAAGCCGCAGGCTTTTCAGAAGGATACAGGTGATGTTTGGATGCTCACCATTGCCCCTGTTCAGCCGGGTATTTACTCGTATGTTTTTAGTATTGATGGTGTGCAAACGCTGGATATGATGAACCCGGTAACTAAAATCGGGACGCAAATTTATTCAAGTGTTGTGGAAGTTCCTGGAACGCCTGCCCGGTTTGACGAGCTGCAAAATGTGCCACATGGCGTAATGCAAATATGGCGTTATTTTTCAACACCGCTGAAGCGAACCAGGGGATTGAATGTATACCTGCCCCAGCAGTATTTTTCTGAGCCTAAACGAAAGTTCCCGGTATTATATTTAAGGCACGGCGGTGGTGATGATGAAACCAGCTGGACACAGCCGGCCGGAAGCGCAAACATTATACTGGAAAACCTTATTGCACAACATAAGGCCATGCCCATGATCATTGTAATGACAAACGGATTAACGGATGGTACATGGGCAGGTGGAAGTACCTCTCAAGCCATGAACGCACTGGAGCAAGAGTTAATGACAGAGGTGATTCCATTAGTTGAAAAATCATACCGGGTATTGCCCGGTCGCAATAACAGGGCGATAACCGGCCTTTCCATGGGTGGAGGACAAGCGTTCGTAATGGGATTGCGGAACCTGGACAAGTTTGCCTGGGTCGGCGAGTTTAGCGCAGGCTTATTAAGTGATAAAGATTTTAATGTTGATGTGCTATTGCCCGGTGTAATGACGGCGAATAACCTAAACAATAAGTTGAAGCTTTTCTGGATCGGTTGCGGTACCGATGATCCGCGGTATCCAGGGCACCGCTTATTGGTCGATCAGTTAAATAAAAGGGGCATACATAATGAATTCCATGACACACCGGGCGGCCATGAGTGGAAAGTGTGGCGGACAGAACTGCAAGGGTTTATGCAAAAAATATTTCGTCAATGATTACTACAGCTACCGATAGATTTGCTTTGCAAAATGCCTTTAAACTGGAACTGGAAAACATTTTAAATTATTGGTCAACCTGTGCAATTGATGATACGGAAGGCGGCTTTTATGGTGAACTAACCAACGATAACCAACCAATACCAGGGGCGGTGAAGGGATCAGTATTAAATGCGCGTATCTTGTGGAGCTTCTCCTCGGCTTATAACCTTACAAAAGATTTAGCATATTTAAGTATAGCGAAACGAGCTCTTATTTATATCCGCAGCTATTTTATTGATCCTTTATATGGCGGTGTTTATTGGTCGGTAACAGCTAAAGGCGAACCGGCAGATACAAAAAAGCAACTGTATGCACTGGCTTTTACTATTTATGGGCTTTCGGAATATTATAAAGCAACAAAAGAGGAAGATGCATTGTCGCTTGCATTATCTCTTTACCGCGATATAGAGAAATATAGTTTTGATGCGGACAGAGGCGGTTATTTTGAAGCATTTACACGCGAATGGAAACTCATAGATGATTTGCGCTTGAGTGATAAAGATGCCAATGAGAAAAAAACCATGAACACCCATCTGCATATCCTGGAAGCATATACAACCTTATATCATGTATGGCCTGATGATAAGCTCGGTTTACAGATCAGGCGACTTCTTCAAAACTTTGAAGAGTATATTGTAGATGCGATAAGCTATCACCTTGTTTTATTTTTTGATGAAAACTGGCAGGTACGATCAGAAACGATATCCTATGGTCACGATATTGAAGCTTCGTGGCTGCTGCTGGAAGCCGCTGAAGCGTTAGGTGACAAGGAGCTGGTGAGTAGGATAAAACAATTAGCGGTAAAAATAGCCATCGCCTCAGCCCAAGGGTTAAACGCAGACGGCAGCATGAATTATGAATATGAGCCACTCGCAAATCATTTGATTGCCGAGAAGCACTGGTGGGTACAAGCCGAAGCTGTGGTTGGATTTTATAATGCTTACCAGGTAACCGGCGAGGAAGCCTTTTTTGATAAGGCGGTAGCCAGCTGGGATTTTACACAAAAACACATCATTGATCATCAGAAAGGCGAATGGCTTTGGGGAGTTAATAACGACGGGACAGTAATGTCCGGCTATGGAAAGGTAAGTTTCTGGAAATGCCCTTATCATAATAGCCGCGCTTGTATGGAAATGATTACCCGTCTGGAAAAGATCACTAATAAGTTTTAATAAGCATTTATGAAAAAAAGCACTTTTTTGTTTTTACTGGTATTTGTGGTATGCTCATTACGGGCCCAACAGCGAAAAGCAATTAAAAAAGTTTCGGTTTATACCACGGCGCAAAACACAAAC
Source organism: Mucilaginibacter sp. (assembly GCA_028287805.1). Classification (GTDB taxonomy): domain Bacteria; phylum Bacteroidota; class Bacteroidia; order Sphingobacteriales; family Sphingobacteriaceae; genus Mucilaginibacter. The sequence continues at coordinate 30,004 of JAQBOY010000158.1, read as the reverse complement.
ATGCGGCTAACCCATACAGGCGCCCTGCAATTTAAGGATTTCGATAGGCCGGCTGAAACCGAATCTTATATCATTGTTGACGCTGAAAAAAAATTTCAGTCAGTATTAGGGATTGGAGGCGCTATAACTGATGCCAGCGCGGAGGTATTTGCGAAATTGTCAAAAGAAAAACAACAGGAATTGTTAACGGCCTATTATGACCCCAACAAGGGGATAGGTTACACACTTGCACGCACTAATATGAATAGCTGCGATTTTTCAAGTGACATGTATACCTATGTTAACGAAAATGATAGTGAGCTAAAAACATTTAATGTTAGTCATGATGAAAAATACCGTATCCCGCTCATCAAACACGCAATTAAAGCCGCGGGTGGAAAGCTCACGATATTCTTAAGTCCGTGGAGCCCGCCGGCATGGATGAAAAGCAATCACAGCATGCTGCATGGCGGAAAGTTGTTACCGCAGTACAGACAGGCCTGGGCTAGCTATTATAGTCTTTTTATAATATCATATGCTAAGCAGGGGATACCTATCTGGGGCCTTACTGTACAAAATGAACCTATGTCATCTCAAACTTGGGAATCCTGTGTGTTTACAGCGGAAGAGGAACGTGATTTCGTAAAAAATTACCTTGGTCCTTCATTGGCTGAGAAAGGCCTTGGTGATAAAAAAATTGTGGTTTGGGACCATAACCGCGATTTTATGTTCCAATGGGCTAATACCATATTTAATGACCCGGAAGCTGCTAAATATATATGGGGCATAGGCTACCATTGGTATGAAACCTGGAAAGGTGGGGATATGCAGTTTAAAAATGAGCAACTGGTATCCGCCTCCTTTCCACAAAAAAATCTGTTGTTTACCGAGGGCTGCAATGACAAGTTCAACATAAAAAACATTGATGACTGGGCCCATGGCGAGCGTTACGGTTTCTCGATGATCAATGATTTTAATAATGGAACCGTTGGCTGGACAGACTGGAATATTTTGCTGGATGAGCATGGAGGCCCTAACCATGTGGCTAATTACTGTTTCGCCCCGGTACACGCGAATCTGCAAACCGGGGCTTTAATTTATACCAACGCTTATTATTACCTGGGGCATTTTTCGAAATTTATACGTCCGGGCGCCCGCCGTGTAGCTTGCTCATCAAATAAAGATCAATTGTTATCTGCCGCTTTTTTAAACCCTGACGGTAAGCTCGCTGTAGTGGTGATGAATAAATCGGATGAGAAATTGTCCTATCACTTATGGATCGCTGATAAGGCAGCGGAAGTCAATAGCTTACCCCATTCCATTAGCACGATTGTCATTGAGTAAATTGCTTTACCAATAAATGAAAAGTTAATTCAATTTACGATACTGGTCAAAGTATAATACGATGGGTAATACCGCTAATAAAAAAATAAATTTAATTGTGCAGTACCCGGCCTTCAGCACAGTTTACTGCATAAGAATGGACGTTTTAGGGGTTCGGCTGAACAAGTGTTTCATCTGATATTAACCGGTGAAAATTTAAATAGGACCCCGGAGCAATAGACGTACGTGCAACCTTAATACAAGTTTTAGTTAAAATAGTATTAACAGCAATAGATTCGCAATTCTATTTTTGATTAAAATTTATAACCCGATATTACTGATACCATTGCATACAAGATCGCCTGGTCGTGTTTTGAGTTTTCAAAATGACGGGCGATGAACAATAGAATGATAAAAAAATATTAATAATAAAAGTAACTGTTTGAACAAATTATTCCCAAGGCTATTATATTTATTTATAAGTCTTTTGTTTACCTATTTTATGGCCAACGGCCAGTCTGATTTTGTTACGGTTAACAGAACTGATTTATTACTTTATAATAAGCCGTACCGCTTTACAGTCACTAATTACGGGTATGGCGTTTTGCTTGATGAGGTAAATGCCGAGGCTGTTAAAGAACGCTTAAAAAAAGAGCTTGACTTTTTAAAGAGTAAGGGTGTAATAAATCTGCGGGTTTTTGTTGGGGCAGAAGGTATTGCGTCAAATAAGTTTAGGGTGCCATATTCCATTCAGCCCGAAGAAGGAAAAATAGATATTAAATATCTGCAAAGCCTGGATTATTTCCTAAATGAAACAGGCAAACGAAACATGAAGTCAGGGCTCTTTCTGACGAACAACTGGGATTGGAGCGGCGGGCTGATTGAATACCTGAAATGGAATGGATACGGCCAACCCCCTTCTCAGCAAACTGCTTACGGGCAAGCTACACAGGATCCTCAAAACGGGAAGAGTTATTGGGTCAGTTACGTAGATACTAAAGCTTTAATGCAATAATTTATATAAATGAAATTACACCTGATCGATATTCTTATTCTGCTTACTTACTTGTCTGCAATGGTTTTCATTGGATTTTGGCTGCGGAAAAAAGCAGGTAAAAGCAAGGATAGCTACTTAATGGGCGGTAAATCATTACCCTGGTATATGCTGGGATTAAGCGATGCTTCAGATATGTTTGATATTAGCGGCACCATGTGGATGGTTGCCCTATGCTTTGTTTACGGTTTTAAAAGTATATGGATACCCTGGTTATGGCCGGTTTTTAACCAGGTTTTCATGATGATGTTCCTAAGCAAATGGCTGCGCCGAAGTAATGCAAACACAGGTGCAGAATGGCTGCAAACACGTTTTGGCGCTGCTGATAAAGGGATCAAGGCATCGCATATTATTGTTATTGCATTCGCACTTATTGGATGCCTCGGTTTTATGGCCTATGGATTTATAGGCTTAGGAAAGTTTGTACAAATATTTATACCCTGGGATCTCGTTAAAGCTTATATCCCTTTCCACATAAGCGATAAATATGTGCCCCACTTTTACGGTATCGTTTTTACGCTTATAGCTATGATGTATTCCATTTTGGGAGGTATGCATAGTATTGTTTTAGGCGATGTGATCAAATATATGGTAATGATTGTGGCTTGTTTGGCTGTTGGCGTTATTGCCTGGCAGCACATGGCCAATCAAACGCTATATACGCCGAAGGGTTGGACAGACCCGTTTTTTGGTTGGAAGCTGGATATGAACTGGAGTGGGATATTCAAGGATGCCAATAAAAAGATCGCCGAAGATGGTTTCAGCTTATTCGGTGTGTTTTTTATGATGATGCTGCTTAAAGGCGTATTTGCATCATTAGCTGGCCCCGCACCTAACTATGACATGCAAAAGGTGTTGAGCACGCGTAGCCCTAAGGATGCTAGTAAAATGACCGGTTTTGTAAGCATCATATTGTTGCCAATAAGATATTCTCTTGTTATTGGATTAACAGTATTGGCGTTGCTTTATTATAAACAGATAAACATTAAAGGACCTGACGGGGTAGCAGACTTTGAGAGGATACTGCCCGCTACTATTAATACCTTTTTACCAGCGGGTATCATGGGTTTGGTTTTAACCGGCTTAATGGGAGCTTTTATGGGCACATTTAGCGGCACGTTAAATGCAGCCCAGGCCTATATCGTTAATGATATCTATCTGAAATATATAAATCCTGCTGCAACCAATAAACGGGTGCTCTATATGAATTATGTAGTAGGCGTTGTTGTAGTAATTGTGGGCGTCATATTTGGTTTTATGGCTCACAATGTAAACGATATCTTGCAATGGATAGTTGGCGGATTATATGGAGGTTATGTAGCTGCCAATATTTTAAAATGGTTCTGGTGGCGTTTTAATGCCAGCGGATTTTTTTGGGGAATGATAGTAGGTATTGTTGCTGCACTTATAATGCCTTGTCTAACCACGGGTTTGCCGTTGTATTGGTGGCCGCTGTTATTTGTGCTTTCCCTGGCAGCCAGCATCGCAGGTACTTACGCGGCCCCGCCTACAAAAACCAGCGTACTGATATCTTTTTACAAAACTGTCAGGCCATGGGGTTTTTGGGGGCATGTGCATGAACTGGTGATTGCAGATGATCCCAGCTTTAAGGCAAATAAAAATTTTAGTCTTGATATGTTTAATGTAGTGCTGGGTACGATAGCACAATTATGCTTAACCATTTTACCCATGTATCTAATTATAAGAATGAACGGGCCCGTGATAATTGTGATAGGAATATTAGTGGTGATAGGAATGATTTTAAAGCGGACCTGGTGGAATAAACTGGAAGACTAATTATACTTAATCAATAAAAAAATTAATAGTCAAATATATAAACATATGAATACGGCATTCAGAGAGCGATTGTTGAAATTGCAAAAAGCCCATGATCAACTAATTAAGAGGCAAAACAGCAAAGTTTCGGAAAGCAATGGTGTTTATGAACGATATCATTATCCGATCCTTACGGCCGCACATGTCCCCTTAACGTGGAGGTATGACTTTAACGAGGATACGAATCCCTTCTTAATGGAACGATTGGGTATTAACGCGGTATTTAATGCCGGCGCTATGAAGTGGAAAGGTAAATATATTTTACTGGCACGGGTGGAGGGCGTCGACCGAAAATCATTTTTCGCTGTTGCAGAAAGTCCCGACGGCGTCAATAATTTTAAATTTTGGGATAAGCCTATTCTTTTCGCAGAAACCGATGAGCCGGATACCAATATTTACGATATGCGGTTAATACAACATGAAGACGGGTGGGTATATGGTGTTTTTTGTACAGAAAGAAGTGACCCGAACGCAAGTGCAGGTGATCAGTCAGCAGCAGTAGCCCAATGCGGGCTGGTACGGACTAAGGATTTGTTAAACTGGGATAGGTTACCCGATTTAAAAACGCCGTCTCCGCAGCAACGCAATGTGGTGCTACATCCCGAGTTTGTTGATGGCAAATATTGTTTTTATACCCGTCCGCAGGATAGCTTTATCGAAGCCGGATCGGGGGGGGGGATAGGGTATGGTTTGGTTGATGATATATTAAACCCGGTTGTGCATCAGGAGGTCGTGATTGATAAAAAAATATATCATACTATATATGAAGCAAAGAACGGCTTAGGGCCGGCTCCTATTAAAACCAGTAAAGGATGGTTGCACCTTGCTCATGGCGTACGCAATACCGCGGCAGGCTTGCGCTACACCTTGTATCTTTTCATGACCGACCTGAATGATTTAACCAGGGTGATACATAAACCTGCGGGTTACCTGCTTGCGCCCGAAGGCGAAGAACGAATAGGAGATGTTTCAAATGTAGTATTTTCGAATGGCTGGATATTGGAGGACGATGGTACCGTATTTATTTATTATGCATCATCAGATACCCGCATGCATGTGGCCACCTCATCAATAGCAAGGTTATTGGATTACGTCGTAAATACCCCCGAAGATGGATTTACCTCGAACGCTTCTGTAAGTCAGGTGATTAAATTAATTAACCGCAATGAACACGCAACCGGTAAAAAGGAAATAGTAATTAAAAATTCCTGAATCTATGATTTGTGCAAATTTTAAACGTCAATATTGGCGTTGTCCGAAGATCTTTACAGTTATAATGGGCTTGCTTATGATGACCGCTAATAATATCGATGCACAAAACTATGGCTTGCTAAAGCCACAGGATCCGGCTACTTTGCCTAAATCATTAGCACCAATTCCTAAAGCTATAAAAAAAGGTAAAGTTCCTCCCCATACCATTCTTAGTAAAATAGGTGCAGATCAATGCAGGATCAGGAATGGATGGGAATTGATAGCGGCCGCTAAAACAGATCAGTCGGGGCAAAAATATCTTCAGTTGGTTTTAATAGTTCCTCGTGGTACAATGCAACGGTACCTGGCACAGTTTTAACCACATTGGTAAACCAGGGAGTATATCCGGATCCCTACTTTGGAATTAATAACTTAAGTATACCGGATACCTTATGCAGGCAAAACTGGTGTTATGAAACATCAAGCGATCTTACCCGGTACTTTATTTATTGCATGGCGGCGGCGACGACCAAACCGGCTGGGTTCAGTTTGGCGAGGTTTTAAGCATTACTGATAGGGCTATAAAAGACGGTGCAATTCCGCCAATTATTATAATGCCTGATGCCAACACTGGCAGGCGGGGATATTTTAACGACCCAAAAGGCGACTGGCCGTATGAAGATTTCTTTTTTAAAGAATTGATGCCTTATGTTGAAAGAAAATACCGGATCAAATCAGATAAGAAATTTCGCGCCGTTGCCGGATTATCCATGGGTGGAGGTGGTCGTTTTATTTATGCCTTGCATTATCCCGAGTCGTTTTCTTCAGTCTGCCCTTTAAGTGCGGTAACAGGACTATTAAGTGTTGAAGAAGCCAAAACGTCATTAAGTAGAACTAATCCTTCTATTGCGGATACGGCAGTTGTCAGCTATTATAATCATTACAGCGTATTGGCAGTGGTGAACAATATGTCTGATGTGCAAAAAAATCAGTCAGGTGGTATATAGATGATGGTGATGATGATTTTTTGCATGAAGGAAACTGCCTGGTCCATATAGCTATGTGAAAAAAGGAAATTCCACATGAGTTTCGTATAAGGGGCGGTGCCCATAACTGGACCTATTGGAGAAGCGCTTGGCAACTGTGCTTGAATTTGTATTACAGGGTTTCATCAATATTGACAGCAATCTTATTATAATAACAGCGGCAACCTGATTCAAATAATCCGTACGGGTTGTATATATGAAATGTATATATATCACATGCTTTTGTTAAAATAATATCATAATTAATCCGCACCAGTTACTGTTAATAAAAAAGATCTTTTTTTTTATCATGCGGTTATTATTTGTTCAATAAATCAGTTGTTTAAAATATTTATGGGAACAAGTATGTTTTTTATTCTCCATTGTAGCCTTAATAACAATTGAGTTGTTCTGCATGATTAGCAGGGCAACTCAATTGTTGCCATCGATCTTATAACCTCCACGCTTACAATAATGTAGTGTTTGAATTATTGGCTTATTTAAAATTGAATTTAATATTACATATTGTTAAAAAAGCATTAATAAGTAGTTTCACAAACTATTAATATTGTGACACAATTAAAACCGGTTATAAACTAATACTTACTTAAAATTAATATGTATGGAAAAAATTCTACGCACATTTCTATTGTGCATATTTTTTGTCGCGGTGAATACAGTTTTCCTGTTCGCTCAGCAAAGAATAATTAAAGGCACGGTTACTGATGAAAAAGGGGTACCGGTTCCGGGGACAACGGTAAAAGTGAAAAATACATCAATAGGTACCCAAACTGATGTAAATGGTAAATACACTATATCAGTCCCTGTCGCAAATTCAACTTTGGTGTTTTCATTTGTAGGTTACGCTACTCAGGAAGTAACTGCTGATTCAAAAGCCTTAAATGTAGTATTGAAAGCACAGGAGGGAGCACTGAATGAAGTTGTTGTGGTGGCTTATGGTACACAAAAGCGGATAAACGTTACAGGCGCTGTATCAACGGTCAGCGGTAAAGATCTCGTTGCCACTCCCGTATCGAACATCGCTAATGCCTTGGTAGCAAGTGCCCCTGGTATCAGTGCACTGCAAACAAGCGGCGAGCCGGGGCAAAACGCAGCTTCCATCCATATCCGCGGCGTGGCAACCTATGGTAATTCCAACCCGCTAATAGTAATTGACGGTGTTGAGCAGGCTGCCGAACGGCCTTTTGATCAGCTTAACGCGATGGACGCTAATGAAATTGCTAATATCAGTATCCTGAAAGATGCGGCTTCTACCGCAGTTTATGGTATCCGTGGTGCAAACGGTGTTATCATCGTTACCACTAAAAGGGGTCGGTCGGGCAAACCCGCAATTAGCTTTTCTACCAATTTTGGATTTACCAAAGCAACGAATCTGCAACAGGATGTTACTTCTTATGAATATGCGCTTATGCGTAACCAAGCGATCAATACCAGTATAAGCAGTTTAGGTAATAATAGTTACAATGCCTATTTATTTACCCCAGATGATCTTTGGAAGTTTCAGAATGACCGCGATTATACACCGGCACAGGTAGCGGCAATGACCAATCTTACAGCAGCGCAACAAGTCCAGCTTAATGCTAGTCCGGCTCTTTATTATGGAAGCCACGATCTATATAAGGAAGAATTTGGCGGGGCCGGACCGCAGCAGCAGCAAAATCTTAACATTTCAGGCGGTACGGACAACGTTAAGTATTTTGTATCATTAGGAAGTTTTTCGCAGGGCAGTATTCTGAATAATACGACTTATAATGGTGCAAGCACCGGATCAAATTTTACAAGGTACAATTTCCGCTCGAACTTTGATATTCAGGCAACAAAAAATCTGCAGCTAAGTGTAAGCCTTGCCGGTCAGTTTGGTACAACCAAAGGTCCGGGTGGTAACGTAAATGATCCATACAACATAAGTAGTCGTTATAAATCAATTGAGCAATATATTTATGATGGAAACCCTTTTATTACCCCGGGGATAATTGACGGTCATTTAGTAAATGGCTTTGCCGGTATAGCTGGCACCGCTGATAATCCGCTCGGTATTAAAACCGGTAGTTCTATCGGTAACCAAAACGCGGTTTATAACTTATTAACCAGCGGAACTCAATCTATTTACAGTACCCTGTTCAGCAATAGTATCAGAGCTACCCATACCATGGATTACCTTACAAAGGGGCTATCGATTCACGCAACGGCAAGTTATGATGATAACTACAATAAAAATGTTATTTATAATCCTTCCCTTCCTGTATATACGATAAAACGGGACGCAGCAAATCCTAACGCCCTTGATTTTTATGGCGGTGCAATCGGTGCAAATACCTTAAACACTTCACCGAACGGCAGCTATACCTGGCATAAAACCTATTTTGAAGCCGGAATAGATTACAACCGGATATTTGGTGATCATGCAGTAACCGCGTTATTATTAGGCAAGGCTTCTTTATACACCCTCCCATCTGATGTTAATAATACCCCTTCCGGTGTTGAAGGGCTGGTAGGTCGTGTTACTTATAACTATAAGGAACGTTATCAGTTTGAGGGAGATATGGGATATAACGGAACAGAACAATTTGCACCGGGTAAGCGTTTTGGGTATTTCCCTGCAGTATCCCTGGGCTGGATAGCTACCAACGAAAAGTTCTTCCCTAAGAATAATACGCTAACCTTCTTAAAGGTAAGAGGTTCATATGGACAGGTAGGTAACGACCAAATAAATGTTGGGGGCACGATCAGGCGTTACCTGTATTTACCTAACGCTTATACTCAAAACCAAACCACTAGTAATAGTGGCCAGGGATATTATTTAGGTAACAGTAATGGCTCAGTGCAAAACCCTTATTATGCCGGCACAAGTGAAGGCGCTATCGGTAACCCTGATGTAACCTGGGAGCGCGCAAAAAAAGAAAATATCGGATTGGAAGCCAGGTTTTTAAAAGATAAATTAAACCTGACCGCTGATATATTTAAGGAAGATCGTAATAATATCCTTACAACATTAGGCACAATCCCTGAAACCTATGGCGTTTCTTCATCCGCTGTTCCTCCTGTTAACGTAGGTAGAACCACCAACCATGGTTATGAAATTTCTTTGGGTTATACTGATCATGCAGGTAAAGTAAATTATTCTATAACAGGTGCGGTAAGTTATGCTAAAAATAAAATTATTTATGACGCGGAAGCACCTCATCCTTATTACTGGCAATATGCCTCAGGCTTTCCTATTGGTCAAAGATTTGGGCTGGTGAGCGACGGCTTCTTTAATACACCGCAGGAGTTGACGGACCGTCCCTACAATACCTTTACCAGCAATCAGGCCGTATTGGGAAGTATCCGTTATAAGGATATTAACGGAGATGGTATAATCGATAGCCGTGACCAGGTTCCCATCGGGTTCTCCAATTTGCCGGAATACGCCTATAACTTAAGAATAACCATAAGTTATAAAGGCTTTGATTTAAGTACTTTATTTAACGGTACTGCTAATGGTTCCTATTATATGAATTCCGGACTGACTATCCCTTTCTTCAAAAATGCCGGTAACGCCTGGCAGTGGGAATATGACGGAATGTGGACGCCGCAAAAAGCTGCATCAGGTGCTAAGATTACTTATCCGTCTCCAACTATTAATGGCAGCAGCAGTTCAAACGATTTTCTTAACAGTGATTTTTGGATGGTATCCAACAACTTTATGCGGTTCAAGAATGCTGAAATTGGTTACACTTTTTCCAATAGTGAGCTTTTAAAACGTATTAAGGTAAGCTCACTGCGTTTTTACGCCAATGGGAATAACTTATTTACCTGGGATTATCCATTGAAGAAATATGGCATAGATCCTGAAACTACGGATGGCAGTACCTATGTATTCCCTCTTACACGTGTGTTTAGTTTTGGTGCCAACATTAGATTTTAATTATTATAAATAATTGTAATATGAAAAAAGTATTAATTTTTTTAATCGTCATAGGGATGATAACGGGAATTTATTCTTGTCAAAAAACCTTCCTGCAAAAGCCCAATACATCGGGTACAGCAAACCTTACAACTGTTTATTCATCATCAGTAAATGCCATTTCAGCATTATTACAATGCTACCGGGGGGCATTGATCCAGGGCTGGCCAGGAGGTATCGGCTTTGGGCACGGTGCATTAGCAGATATTTCTGGTGAGCAAAGCCGGGGATATAGTTGGCATGGCACTTATGCTATCGCTAATGTAGGCTTAACACCAAATGCTTTGGATGGGGGTGATAGCGGAGGTGCAGATAACTTTGGAGCTAATTTTACGAATATACGCGCCGATTTCTTAGTGTCAGAAAATATTGATCAGGTGCCGGATATGGATGCTGCCAATAAAACTTATGTTAAGGCCGAGGTAGCAGGGCTTGTTGCTTATCGTTATATGGGTATGTTTATTCGCTATGGCGGGGTTCCTATTGTAACTAAAAGTTTTTTGCCAACAGATAACTTAACCGTACCCCGTTCAACCCTGCAGCAAACTTTAGATTATACTTTGCAATTATGCGAAACAGCAATTAACGGTTTACCTGATAAATGGTCGGCTAACTCAACAGGTGGTGACCAAACAGGTCGTTTAACTAAAGGAGCCACACTGGCTATTAAAGCAAAAGTTTTAATGTATGCGGCACGACCGCTGTTTAATGCGGCTACACCTTACCTGCCTTTCGCACATAGTGACTTAATTTGTTTCGGAACTTATGACCCGGCCAAATGGCAAACCGCCATAACCGCTAATGAAGCAGTTTTAACCTGGGCTGCTGCCAATGGTTATTATTTAATAAATACCGGCGGTGGTACCAATGTTCCCAATAAAAATGCACTGGATGATTATGGCACAGCAACTTCTACGCCCAACAATCCCGAGGTTATACTGGCTTATAAGAATGATAATGCCAACCAATCAGATGGTGGTGCTTCCGGTAAATGGTTTAACTTTTCACCTTACTGGACCTCCAATCGTTATGATACGGACAACAATGGCTTGCTGAGCAACTTTCTGCCGAATTACTATAAGGCAGATGGCACCGATCAAATCTGGCCACAAGTGGGTGACGGCTTGCATCCCGGCAGTGAGTACCTTTCAAAAATTGCAAGTATGGAGCCCCGTTTTCTTGCTGATCACATGGGGCCCGGCTTTGATGCAGCAAATAATCCCGGTGATAATAAATGGAGCGATAATGGCTGGGGCCGGGGCGTTGTAAATAACAATGTTTATCCAAACCCGGCTGAGGGTGCGGGCGATGCGCAGTCAACTAAATTTTACTATCACGCCGGTTCACGGATATGGTTTGAGTTTCCGCTGTTCCGGTTGGCAGAAACTTACCTTAACCTGGCCGAAGCTTATAATGAAGTCGGAAACACGACAAAAGCCCTCCAAAACCTGAATATGGTTCATAACCGGGCAGGGCTGCCGTCAATAACCGAAACTAACCAGGCAAGATTGCGAACCATTATACAACGTGAGTGGGCTGTAGAATTTTATAATGAAAGCCATAGATACTATGATGTTAAACATTGGAAACTTCCGGCAGGAAATGGGATAATGGGCGGTCCAATCAGACAATTTGTGTTTCAGTTTCCGAATAACAACACTGCTAAGCCTTCAAATATAAACTTGGCGTCATCCATCCTTACAACACAATACTTTGACGCAGTTTCCTATACGGCTTATTGGGCGGATAAAATGTATTTGGAGCCTTTTCCACTAACAGAAGTAAATAAGCTGATTATTTTACAGAATCCGGGTTATTAACCTCGTAACCATTTATCACTAAATACAGAAGAGAAAAATGAATAAACTATATTTATTAAGGAGCTTGTTGATCGGGACAATGCTTGCGGCAGCTGCCGGCCAGTTAATGGCTCAAACAAACCGGGCAACAACTTTTTCCGATAGCAGTGCCATTAAAGCTGGTAAATCTTCAGAAATGGTACCGGGAAGGTTGTTTAATTCCGACAGGATAAATTCTACCGGCGCAGTTTCCACTGTTTCCGGCGAAACATTATATCATACGCCCACACCTAATATTACCAATACACTTTACGGCCGGTTACCGGGCCTAACCGTAGGCCAGGGTTCAGGCGAACCTGGATATGATAACGCCAACCTGGGTATACGTGGCATGGGTACATATGGAGTTGGAACCAACACCAATGGTTATAATACTTTTAAAATTTTTGTGGATGGTTTTGAAGTTAATGAGAATTATTTCTCCTACCTGGCTCCAGCAGAAGTGGAGAGCATAAGTATTTTAAAGGATGCCGCATCGCTTGCCACATTTGGAATGCGTGGCGCTAACGGTGTAATATGGGTAGTTACCAAAAGAGGAAAAATAGGCAGGCCAACCATACAGTTTCAAACGCGTACCGGTTTTCAAAGCCCTGAAAATATTAATAAGCCGCTTAATTCGTACGGCTACGCCACGCTTTATAATGAAGCTGTCAGTAATGATAATGGCAACATATGGACACCTAAATATACAGCAGCACAATTACAGGGCTACCAAAACGGAACGGGCACAAATGTGGATTGGTACAAACAAGTGTTGAAAAATCACACCCCTTATACTGATGGCGATTTAATCTTTAATGGCGGCGACACCGCTGCACGTTATAATGTAGTATTTGATTATGCTAATCAACAAGGATTATATAATGCAGGTAATACCGACGTAACTTCTAACCAAATGTTGAGCCGGTACAACCTGCGCACAAACCTTAACTTTAGCATGTTTAGCATATTTGAAGCACGTGTTGACCTGGGAGGAAGGCTCGAAGACCGCAGAATGCCTAATTATCCGGTTAACGGAAACGCCTCAAATGGTGCATTAAATTATTCAACGGCAAACATTTTTAATGATTTGGCTAATTATCCTGATAATATTTACCCGCCCACAGTTAATGGACAATTATCCGGAACGGCACTTTATCCGAATAACCCTTTGGGTTCCATATCCGGTTTGGGGTTTTTAACTACCCATACCAAAGTTCTGCAGGGTAATTTCGGACTAAAGGAAAAACTCGACTTTATTACCAAGGGTTTGTATATGGATGAGGCAGTCTCGTTTAATAGTTACTCTGTAAGCTCCTATAATAAAACCGCTACTTATGCACGTTATTTTAACGGTGCAACCACCACTACTGATAAAACTACCCCAATTGTTGCCACCACTGAAAGTCCGGTATTACAGGAAAACTGGGAACAAGCCACTTATTCGATAGGATATGACAGGCAGTTTGGCGACCATCATGTCATATCTGCGGTTAATTATGACCAATCTGATTTTAGGGGCGATGGACAGTTTGGTTATATTTATCATTACCAGGATATCAGCGGCAAGGCTAATTATACTTATAAAAACCGTTATGTGGGTGAATTTGGGTTCTCCTATTTCGGTACAGATTCCTATGCCCCCGGAAACCGGTGGGGCTTCTATCCTGCTATATCCGGCGCGTGGATAATTTCCAATGAATCGTTTTTACAGGCAAACCCGGTTTTGAGCTTCTTTAAGCTAAGGGCTTCCGTAGGTAAAACCGGCAGTTCTGATTCACAATCTGTCGGAAATACCATAGGATCATTCAGTTCAAATGGCCGTTTCCTATACCAGCAATATTATACAGGAGCCACCTCTACAACCGGGTTGTTTTATCAGGGTAATGGTACGCCAACCCAGGCGGGCATCCTTAATCCGCTGTTTATTGCTAATCCCGGCATTTTCGCCGAACAAAGTATTAAATATAACATAGGTACTGATTTAACTTTATTTAAAAGATTAAATGTCACCCTGGATGCATTTATGGATAAAAGAAGTGATATTATTACATTGGATAATTCCATTCCGGGCGATTTCGGAAATAACCTTATTTTCAGAAATGTTGGGAAAATGACCAATAAAGGTTTTGAGGCCAGTGCAACCTATAGTAATAAGTCGGGCCAGGTCGGTTATACAATTACAGGCATGGCTTCATACAATAAAAACCGGATAGATTATGAAGCGGAGGTACCTACAGCTTATCCTTATAATGCGCAAACAGGCCGGCCCCTTGGTACGCCTATTGGTTTAGAAGCTACAGGCTTTTACCAGTTAAGTGATTTTAATGCCGACGGCTCCTTAAGAAGCGGGGAGGCTGTGCCTGCATTTGGTAAAGTACAGCCCGGTGATATTAAATACAAAGATTTGAATGGAGACGGAAAAATTGACCAAACCGATGTTACTGCAACCGGCAAGTCGCCTTTCCCGACACTAACTTATTCTTTTGGCGGCAATCTCAATTACAAGGGTTTTGATGTGGGGGTATTTTTCCAGGGAACCAGCGGCTCAAGTGTTAATATACTTTATGCAAATTCAACATCAACTACTTTAAACCCGCAAACCGTTGCATTTGTTAATAACGGCAATGTGTACAGCATTGCACAGGGCGCTTGGGCTTATTATCCTGATCAGGGTATTGATACCAGGGCAACTGCTAATTATCCTAGGTTAACTACCACCGGCAATAACAATAATTACCGGCCAAGCACCTTCTGGATGAAAAGCGGTGATTACCTGCGCATACGTAATGCAGAACTGGGATATACCTTTAGTTCAGATTTAATTCGCAGGCTTAAGCTTTCAAAACTCCGTATTTATGTAAATGCCGTTAATCCTGTTACCTGGAGTAGTTTGCTTAAAAATTATCACATGGACCCGGAGACATACAGCAGTGGCTACCCTGCACTCAAATCAGTTAATATGGGTTTAACAGCTACCTTTTAATCATTAAAAATAGTACATGATGAATATGAAACATAAATACATACTTATTCCTGCAGTCATTCTTCTTTTTGCATTTTTAGGTTGCAAAAAAAGCTTTTTGGAAACAAAAATCGACACGTTCGAAACACCAACCGCGGCAGCTACAGACCGCAGCACGCTATTCTCATTTGGAAACGCTTTTTACACGTCATTGCAATATGGCTTCACTGTCCTTGATAATAATCTTTTTGCATCCGCTTCTGATGAAGCACAGCAAATCGCACCCATATCAAACGCTATGATTTTTAACCAGGGCGGGTTAAATCCAAACAATAATCCCGATGCCGGCCTCTACAAAACCTATTACAATGGTATAAGGGCAGCTAATTTTTTTCTAAGTTATGCTGTAAATGGCCGTCAATTTCTTGCACTTAACCGCGATACCATCAACGATGCGGTGAATTACAAAAATGACATTCAAAATTTGGCATGGTATATTGCTGAAGCGCACATAGCTCGTGCTTATTATTATTCAGAATTGATTAAACGTTGGGGTGGTGTGCCAATAATCACTTCAACTTTACAACAAGCCGGCAATGAGTATGTAGCAAAGTCAAGTTATGATGATGTGATAAGTTATATTGTATCAGAAATTGATAATTATAAGGCTGGTTTGCAGGTTAACTGGAAAACCAGCAGCTTTGCAGGTAATGATGGCCGTTTTTCATTAGGATCTGCATTGGCCATAAAGGCGCGCGTTTTATTATACGCTGCAAGTCCGCTTCACAATCCTGCAAATGATGTAACAAAATGGCAAAAAGCCGCTGCTGCTGCAAAGGATGTGATGACTACAACCGGGTTAAACTATTCTTTAGCTACCAGTTATGGTGCTTATTTTACAGGCGCAAATCCACTTTCAAGTAATGAAACCATATTTGCTGTACGCAGACCCGCTAATAATACAATCGAAACTGATAATTATCCAATAGCTACCCCAGGCGGAAAAACCGGGGAGGTCCCCTCTGACAACCTGGTTTCTGATTATGAATATATTGGCATACCTGATCCCGCTAACCCATACAATAACCGCGATCCCCGTTTAACAGCAAGTATTGTAACTAATGGCAGTGCCTGGAACAACCGCACAATTAATGAAGCTCCGGGTGGCATTGATGATATGGCCAATGCCAATACCAGTAAAACCGGGTACTATCTAAAAAAATTCCTGACAGATAATTTAAACCTGGTACAAGGGGGAACTGCACAAAACCAGTGGGTGGTTTTTCGTTATGCTGAAATACTGTTGGATTATGCGGAGGCAATGAATGAAGCTTACGGCCCTGATAATTTACCTACAGGTTATGCAATTACAGCAAGGCAGGCCTTAAAAATGGTTAGGGACAGGGCAAGCACTTCATTACCGGCAGTTACCATTACCTCTGTTTCAGATTTTCGTAATGCTGTTAAACATGAAAGAAGAATTGAACTGGCTTTTGAAGATCATCGTTATTGGGATTTATTACGCTGGAATAACGCTGCAACTGTATTAAATCAACCTATTACAGGTGTAGCTGTAACTAAAACCAGTACAGGTACCTTTGCATACCAGAAAGTAAACGTAGCTATAAGAACTTTTAATTCACCGGCTAATTATTATTATCCCTTTTCACAGGCCGAAATTGCTAATTCAAACGGTACCCTTAAGCAAAACCCCGGTTATTAATTATTATACGATTTTTAAAGATAAACAGTAATGAAACTTAAACAATACACCAGACAATTAACTTTTTTGTTAACGGCGGCCCTAATATACTCTTTAACGGGTTGTGACAAAAAGGATAGTAATACGCCATTTGGTTTAACCAATATTTATATACCGCAATCAACGGTATCCGGCGGGGTAAATCTTAATTATATGGTACCGTCCGGGATGGATAGCGCTACCTATAATTATAAAATCGATAAAGCTAATAATAAAGTAAATGTTTACTTGGGGGTAACCCGGTCAGGAAAGGAAGCCTATGATGCTTATTCTGTAACTGTCTCTACCAGAGCTGATACGATTGCTCAACTTATTGCCAACAATACCATAAGCTCAACCAAGCCGGTGGTGCTTTTACCAAGTGCTGCCTACACACTGCCTGCCACTGTTTCGGTTCCGCAGGGCCAATACATGACAAACTTTAATCTGGTTATTGATGAAACGCAGTTAAAAACATTTGCAGGCAAAATAGTGGCGCTTTGTATAACTATTTCAAACCCTAATAAATATACGTTAAGCCCTATAAATAACAAGGTGATTGTTATTATAAATGTGGACGCTTTAAAACTGATTTAGGAACATTATTTACAGTTACTAAACCGGCTGACATAACCGGTGGCTTAAAAAAATAAACTATGAAAAAATTAACTACTAAACACCTGTCGTTCCTCACCTGTTTTATTGTCATGATCACTTCCTGTCAAAAAGACCAGGTATTTAAATCAGTTTTTTACTGACGGCCCAAAGCCTACATCAGTTTTTACATATAACAATTCGTCCGCTAATGCACTGGTTGTTACGTTCACCAACACCGGAACCAATGTTCAATCTGTTTACTGGCACTAGCTGGAATGATACGATAACTATACTTATTGTAAACGTTACCACAACAACTCGGTTTAAAACAATGGGGAATTGAATAACTGGATCAACACACACACAACCGTTTCAATCATTATCGCCATTTTGTTTACGATTGGTATTTTTATCGTAATTACAGTTAATAATATTCCTGATACCGGCTCTGGTTTTGCCAAGGTTCCAAAAGCGAACGCCGCAGATTTACAGGATGGTAGAATGTTAGCGGGGCAATATTGCCGTACCTGCCATATGCTTCCCGATCCGTCATTATTAACCAAAGAGATGTGGTATACAGGTATTTTGCCACGTATGGGGCCATTTTTAGGATATACCTCTTTTTGGGGCGAAAGCTATGCACGGGCTAACGATGTTAGCCCGTCTTATTTCCCCGTTAAGCCAATAATTGATTCTGTTAAATGGAGTCATATTATAGCTTATTTTGTGAATACGGCGCCTAACAGGATGCCCGAACAAAAAAAGTCGGTTTCTGTAATTAAACACCTTCCCTTTTTTGATGTACAGTTACCCGAATCCGTTTTTTTTGGCACCGTATCCATGACATCTTACGTAAAAATTGATACGACGGTAACACCACACCATATATTGATTAGCGATGGTATAAACAACAGGTTTGTAGTGCTTGATGATCATCTTAAAACATTATTTGCTGCCCGGGTAAGCGGCTCTATCGTTGATATTAATTCAAAGCCTGGTAATATACTGGTATGTAGCATAGGTGCTAATTTGGAAGCTAATAACTTACGAAACGGTGAAATCAGGGGTATTGCGCTTGATAAACAAGGTAAAATAAAAGCAGACAATAAACCCTTATTTGATAAACTGGCACGGCCGGTAAAAATTACGCGCGCCGATCTTAACGGGGATGGCAAAGAAGATTTTATTATATCGCAATTTGGAAACATGGTAGGTGATTTGTCATGGATGGAAAACACAGGTGATGGTAAATATAAATCTCATGTGCTGCGAAAAAAACCAGGGGCTTTAGGGACTATCGTTCAGGATTATAATCATGACGGGCTACCTGATTTATGGGCTCAGTTTGCACAGGGTGAAGAGGGCGTTTTTTTGTATACTAATAAAGGGCATGGCGAATTTAAAGAACAGCAGGTATTAAGATTTCCGCCATCTTATGGGTCTACTTCATTTGACCTCGTTGATTTTAACCATGATGGCTTCATGGATATTATTTATACCTGTGGGGATAACGGGGACTATACACGCGTATTAAAGCCGTACCACGGTGTATACATCTTTTTAAACGACGGTAAAAACAACTTTGCGCAGAGATATTTTTACCCTATAAATGGCTGTTACAAAGCAATAGCACGTGATTTTGACGGCGATGGAGATTTGGATATTGCAACAGTTAGTTTCTATCCTTCAGATCATCAGCCGGAAGAGGCGTTTATTTACCTGGAAAATAAAGGAAATTTTAATTTTCAACCTTATTCCTTACCTGCCAATATACCTTTTCAAAAAGGCATTACCATGGATGCAGCGGACCTGGACGGAGACGGGAAAACTGACTTGATTTTAGGCAATGGTTATTTTACAAGTGCTAGCGCCAGTAAGCACAAGGAACCGTTGTTTATTATACTTAAAAACACGACATCGATTCATAAAACGACAGAACGAATAGTATCAAACACTAAAAATGACAAATAGCAGGAGAAATTTTTTACGAAAGGCCGGTTTGTTGGCATCTGCATCAGGTTTGGGAGGAACGCTGTCTTCAGTAGCGTCGGCAGCAAAATTACCTGATCATGAGGAAATGAGCATAGTTGCCTCTGCAAATAATGCTGTTGCTGCTACAACAGCCGGAAAGGTGAGGGGATATACACGTAATGAAGTGTATACCTTTAAAGGTATACCATACGGTGCGCCTACAGGTAATGAAAATCGTTTTATGCCGCCTAAAAAACCAACTTCATGGGCAGATGTTCGCGATTGTTTGGTATATGGCCCAATTAGTCCGCAAAGACCTGATAGCGGTTGGTTACAGGAAGAATATGGGTTTTTATATCAATGGGTAGATGGTTACCAGGATGAAGATTGCCTACGGCTGAATGTGTGGACCCGGGGATTAAATGACGGCAAAAAGAGACCGGTAATGCTTTGGATCCACGGTGGAGGATTCTTCTCCGGTTCAAGCCAGGAGCATCCATCTTATGATGGTGAGAGTTTAAGTAAGCTTGGTGACGTGGTCGTAGTATCTATTAATCACCGGCTAAATATATTTGGCTATCTTGATTTATCTGATTATGGAAGCCAATATGCATCCTCGGGAAATGTGGGCATGCTGGACATTGTGGCCGCACTGGGATGGGTACGCGATAACATCGGTAATTTTGGTGGTGATAAAGATAATGTGACCATATTTGGTCAATCAGGCGGTGGTACAAAGGTAATTACCCTGATGGCTATGCCTTCTGCGAAAGGATTATTTCATAAGGCAATATCAGAAAGTAATTCTATCGTACAGGTAGCAACGCATGAATATGCTACGCAAATAACTGCGCATGTATTGACCGATCTGAACATTAGTCGCGAAAAAATAGCAGAGATACATCGGGTTAAAGCGCCGCGTTTAGTAGAGGCTATAGCTTATGCAGAGCGTAAAATGGGTTCGGCAGTTCCTGCTAATGTAGGCCGTTCCGGCTTGCAGCCTGTGGTTGATGGTCGCCTACTGCCAACGCATCCTTTTGACCCGGTTGCGCCGCCAATATCAGCAAGTGTGCCATTCTTGGTAGGTACTACCAGAAACGAGGCATCAGCAAGCATTAATAATGCACCGCTTGAAAAGTTGGACGAGGCAGGACTCAAAAAACGAATAACAGAAAAGTACAATACCAGAGGTGAAGAGATTTACCAGGTGCTAAGAAAAGTACACCCGAATGTAAAACCTGTGGAAATACTTTCGTATATCAGCGCTCAAAATCCAATGGCGTTTTTGCAGGCACGCCGTAAAGCCGAACAAGATGCCGCACCCGCATACTTATATATGTTTGCATGGCACACCCCTATGTTGGACGGTCGACCACGTTCATTCCATTGCAGTGAGATCCCCTTTGCATTTTATAATACCGACCGTTGTGAAAACTATACGGGTGCCAGCGGGAAAGCAAAAAAGCTGAGTAAAAAGATAGCTATGGCCTGGATAAGCTTTGCACGCCATGGTAATCCCAATCATAAAGACCTCCCGGAATGGCCGGCCTTTAAGCAGAGCAACGGCGCGATGATGGTATTTAATAACCAATGTGAAGTTCGTCATGATCCCGATGGCGAAGCCCGCCGGTTACTGGAACGGATATTTTATAATAAGGAGGTTTAAATGATGATAAAAAAAGCGAGCCTGATTTTATTTTTTATCGCAAATGTTTTGTTTGTTGCTGCACAGGCAAAGCGCGTACTTATATTCAGCAAAACCGGAAAATATCACCATGAATCTATTCCTAACGGTATTAAAGCTATTCGAAAGCTTGGTAGGGAAAACCATTTTGAGGTAGATACAACCACCGACAGTACTTATTTTACAGAAAGTAAGCTGAAAAAATATGCTGCAATCATTTTTTTAAATACTTCCGGCAATGTGCTGGATACGGTGGGAAAAACAGAATTTAAAAGATATATTGAGGCTGGCGGCGGTTACATGGGCATCCATTGCGCGTCGTCTACAGAAAAAAGCTGGACATGGTATGGTCAGTTGGTCGGCGCTGTATTCTCCAATCATCCTGAACCGCAGGGTGGTGTGGTCAACGTGGTTGATCACGAAAACCCCGCTGTACGACAGTTACCTTCTCATTGGTCATGGAAAGATGAATGGTATAATTTTAAGTTGGTACCTGTTAATGTACATGTACTATTAACGGCTAATGAATTCAGCTACAAAGGTGGTACAAATGGTGCTTATCATCCGCTGGCATGGTATCATGATTTTGACGGGGGACGCGCATTTTATACCGCACTAGGGCATTTTCCGGAAGCTTATACTGACCCGTTGTTTGTACAGCATATACTTGCAGGTATACAATATGCTATGGGTAATAATATAAAGCTTGATTACGCCAAAGTAACTACAGTCCGTATAAAAAAAGATTAAAACAATATACACAGTTTAACCATGTATTTAAAAAGTAAAACAGCCGGGATTTTATTAACGGCTTTATCGCTGCTGTGTTCATTTGTAACCAGTGAAAGGCGCGTTTACGCTGAGCCTAAAATTTTAGTGTTTTCAAAAACGGCCGGTTGGCACCACACGTCTATTCCTGCAGGTATAGCTGCTATAAAAAAATTAGGTGCCCGAAATGGTTACGCGGTTGATACTACAACTGATGCCGCTAATTTCAATGATAATAACTTAAAAAGATATCGGGCGGTTGTATTTTTAAATACTACAGGTAATGTGCTTAACGGTGAAGAGCAGGCTGCTTTTGAGCGTTACATACAGGTTGGCGGCGGCTTTGTAGGTGTACACTCCGCAGCCGATACAGAATATGACTGGCCCTGGTATGGAAAGCTGGCAGGCGCTTATTTTGAAAGTCATCCCAATATCCCTAACGTTCCTAATTCAAACATTCGTACGGCTGTTATTAATGTGGTCGATAAAAATCACCCTGCCACTGCTGGTTTTCCCGATCACTGGGAACGTAATGATGAGTGGTATAATTACCGCTCCCTTTACCCGGATATTAAAGTACTGGCCTATTTGGATGAAGCTACTTACGAAGGTGGAACCAATGGTACAAATCACCCCATAGCCTGGTACCATGACTATGACGGCGGCCGTGCATTTTACACTGGTTTGGGTCATACTGACGAGAGTTACAGCGAACCTTTATTTTTACAGCACCTTTCCGGTGGTATTAAATATGCCATGGGTGACGGCAAACTGGACTATAGTAAAGCTTATGCAAAAGTTACCCCCAATCAAAACAGGTTTGTAAAAACCTTATTGGCAACTAAACTGAATTCGCCGATGACGCTGGCTGTTGCCGATGACGGACGGGTGTTTTTTACGCAGCTTTTTGGTGAATTATCGGTATTCAATCTCAAAACGCACCAGTTGAAATTAATCCATAAGTTCCCGGTAACTACGACAGGAGGTACAGGTGTTATCGGGTTGGGGCTTGATCCGAACTTCACTCAAAATAATTTTATCTATATGTATTATGCACCTGGCGGACAGGATGACGAACCGATATATTTCCGGCTTTCCAGGTTTACCTTAGGGAATGATAATACTATTGACCTGGCATCAGAAAAAGTGATGCTAAAGGTGCCTGTCCAAAAAAACAGCGGTTCGCATCATGGCGGTTCTATTGCCTGGGATAAGGATGGGAATTTATACCTGTCTACGGGTGATAGCTCCAGCCCGTTTTCCTCAAATGGTTATTCGCCGCTGGACGAACGCCCTGAAAAGGAGCATTACAGTGGAGATTCACAGCGCAGCGCCAGTAATACTAATGATCTTAAAGGTAAAATTTTGCGTATCCATCCTGAAGCGGATGGTAGCTATACCGTTCCTGAAAGTAACCTTTTCCCTAAGGGAATGGCTAAAACAAAGCCTGAAATATATGTAATGGGTGTGCGTAATCCTTACCGTATATCCGTCAATCCACTAACTTCTGTTTTATATTGGGGAGAGCCCGGGCCGGACGCAGGGAATGATGGACCGCAGGGTCCTCGTGGTTACGACGAATTTAACCAGGCAAAAAAAGCAGGCAATTTTGGCTGGCCTTATTTTGAAGCGAATAACCTGCCATATTCCCACTGGAACTTTGCGACTAATACAGCAGGCCCGGTATTTGATCCGAAAGCACCGGTAAATAATTCGCCTAATAATACAGGGTTAAACCAATTGCCACCGGCCATGCCTGCCATGATCTGGTATCCGTATACGGCTTCGGATATTTGGCCTGAACTGGGTTTTGGCGGACGTTGCGCCATTGGTGGTCCCGTTTATGTGTTTAACCCTAATGGCGGCTCGCCAAATAAGTTTCCGGATTATTACGATGGTAAATTATTTATAGCCGACTGGATGCGCAACTGGCTGATGACGGTTGAACTGGATAAAAATGAGAACTTCGTACGTACGGAATCATTTATGGCAGCCAACGGTGATTTTAGGCGGCCAATTGATATGGTATTCAGCAAGGACGGTACAATGTATATGCTAGAGTATGGCTCAATTTATGGCGTAGCCAATGAGGATGCCAGCCTGGTAAAAATTGAATACAATACCGGCAACAGGCCACCTATAGCGAAAGCTACCATAATCGATTCAGCAGAAATGGCAAAAATTAACAAGCGGGCTTATTTGACGATTGACACTAAAAACATTCAAGCAATAAAAACTATCAGCGGTGAAGTGCCGCTTAAAGTAAGCTTTTCCGGAAAAAACAGCATGGATTTAGATGATGACGATAAGCTAACCTATGAATGGTTGTTTGATGGCAAAAGGGGAGGCGCCAAAACAATGGATGCCGTTTATACTTATCGTAAACCGGGAATTTATAAAGCGATATTAGAAGTAACTGATAGGGCAGGGACTACTGCGAAAGATACGGTTATCGTTAAAGCAGGTAATACAGCACCGGTGGTAACCATTGCCGGCCCCGGCAATAAATCTTTTTTCTGGAAAGACAAGCCATTTGTGTACAGCATCAATGTAAAGGATAAGGAGGATAAAAAAATTGATCCGGCCCGTGTTAAGGCATTTTATGTTTATAATTCACAACCAGTTGATTATACTCACGCTGATCAGGTTAAAATACTAGGCGGTAGCAACTATCCCGGCAAAGCTTTAATGGCTGCCAGCGATTGTAAATCGTGTCATCAAATTGATAAAAAGGCTGTTGGCCCAAGTTTTACAGCTATCGCCAATCGTTATAAAAAACGGGATGGATATGTTAACAAGCTTGCCCAAAAAATAATTAGCGGCGGTGGCGGAAGCTGGAGCAAAGACTTTGTTATGAGCGCTCACCCGCAGTTATCGGTGACCGATGCCAGCGAAATTGTAAAATATATTTATTCTTTAACGGATAAGAAGGCAAACAATGTGATATCCATACCGATGCATGGAAAGCTCATCTTAAAGTATAATGATAGTGAACCACGCGGCGAGTATACGATTGTGGCTACCTACACCGATAGGGGAGGCAAGATAGTTGGGCCCTTACAGGGAAAGGATATTATTACATTGCGGCACGGTACAGACATAAATGCCGCTTTTACGGATGGCTATTTAGGTTTTCCGCGATTTCGAGATAAACTATCCGAAGGCGGCAACAATGCTTATTTGTTAATGAAAGATATTGACTTGACCGGTATTAAACAATTTATTTATAACTACGGCTCCAAAAATGCAGATGGCGATATAGTGGTACATATGGATTCGCAGGCAGGGCCTGTGATCAGTACCGTTGCTTACCGGCAAACGGGATCATTTGATAAAGCCAATACGATAACCGGTAATTTAATCAACCCAATAACTGGCAGGCATGATGTATACATTTATGCTGTAAAGCGTACAAAGCCCAATGATGCCATTATTAGGATAAATAATATCACTTTTATGGAATAGCAATCTGTTAAATACCCTATAATGTTAAAATAGTATTACAGATTTGACAATCCCAATTTTAGCTTTGTGACGACGCTTTATCCTAACAAAGGATATTTAACCAATTGCCTGTTCTGATAATTAGAATTTTATGAGATTATTAAAATCTGCTTTAATATTAACCTTTACAGCACAAGTGTATACAAGCTATGCTCAAACTAAAGTTGATTGGTGGCTTACCACCAATGATAAAAAATCACTATTGGCTAAACAATCGCCTTTGTCGTTTGGCCAGTCGCTCAATAGTACCGCGACTATTGTTGTTGACCCATCGCAAAAATATCAATCAGTAGACGGCTTTGGATTTGCTTTAACAGGTGGAAGCGCCCAAAATATGATGCGGATGTCCCCTAATGAGCGCAAAAAATTGATACAGGAATTATTCGGTCATGAGGAAAACAATGTTGGCATCAGTTATTTAAGATTGAGCATTGGCTCGTCTGATTTAAATGATCATACATTTTCATATGATGATCTTCCTGACGGTCAAACGGATACCCGGCTGGAGAAATTCACTTTAAAAGAAGATGAAAAGGATGTGATACCGGTGATGAAAGAGATACTGGCGGTTAACCCCCAAATTAAAGTATTGGGTTCTCCCTGGTCTGCTCCGTTGTGGATGAAAAGTAATGATAACATTCAGGGCGGTAAACTAAAGGAAGAATATTACCCGGTATATGCTCAATACTTTGTTAAGTATATTAAAGGCATGAAACAGCACGGCATTACCATTGATGCTGTTACTGTGCAAAATGAACCATTTAATAATGGCAATACGCCAAGTATGCAGTTTTTAGCCAGACAAGAGCTTGATTTTATCAAGAATGATTTAGGTCCTGCCCTTAAATCTGCGGGTATTAAAACCAAGATCATTTTATATGATCATAACTGCGATGCGCCTGAATATCCAATTACCATATTAACTGATCCCGAAGCGCGTAAATATGCTGCAGGCTCTGGCTTTCATTTATATGCTGGCCCTATCACGGCACTCAGCAAGGTTCATGACGCTTTCCCTGATAAGGGTGTTTATTTTACCGAAATGATGGCGGTAAGCCATAACGATTTTAATGTAGCCAACCCAGAAGACAGGATTGTGATAGGGGCCACCCGCAACTGGAGCCGCAATGTGATATTGTGGAATATTGCGGCCGACCCGAACAATAAACCTCACACCGATAACGGCGGTTGTGCAGGATGCCAGGGAGCTATAACTATTGATGGTGATAAGGTAAGCAGAAACTTGGCTTATTATACCATTGCGCATGCCTCTAAATTTATACCGGATAATTCGGTACGGGTCTATAGTTCGCTGCCCGGTGTATTGTCCGATGTCGCTTTTGAAACTCCCGCAGGTCAAACAGTTCTGATTGTGGCGAATAAGGGCAAATCAACACAAATCTTTAATGTATCCTGTAAGGGCAGGGGATTTGCTTCAAGCCTGGATGGTGGCGCTGTAGCTACCTATGTCTGGTAGTTTGCATATGATATTTCTGCATTAGTAATAACCAATTACCATTTTCTTTTAATAAGTATTTCAATTATGAAACAAATTACCGGTCTTTTATTATTGATATTTTTTTTAAAAACAGGCGTTACCTTTGCCCAAACTGATCGTGTTCCCCAAGTTAAAACAGTTAACGGTATAGTGCAGGGCGTTACAGAAGCAAGCGGTATACGTTCATTTAAAGGAATCCCTTTTGCCCGGCCACCGGTAGGCGATCTTCGCTGGAAAGAACCTGTGCCACCCAAAAACTGGACTGGTGTTCGCCATGCAGATCATTTCGGTCCGCAGGCGATGCAGCGGACTATTTACAGTGATATGATCTTCAGGAGCGATGGTAAAAGTGAAGATTGCCTGTATCTGAATGTTTGGACACCAGCAAAATCGGCTAAGGAAAAATTACCGGTAATGGTTTATTTCTATGGCGGCGGTTTTAATGCCGGTGATGGATCAGAATACCGGTATGACGGCGAAAGCATGGCAAAAAAAGGGATTGTTACCCTTACGGTAAACTATAGACTGGGTGTATTTGGATTTTTGGCCTATCCCGATCTTACCAGGAAATCGTTGCATCATTCGTCGGGCAATTATGGCTTAATGGATCAACATGCTGCATTAGTGTGGGTGCAAAAAAATATAGCCGCCTTTGGCGGTGATCCAAAAAGAGTTACCATAGCCGGTGAGTCTGCAGGTTCAATGTCCGTATGTGCGCAAATGGCATCGCCATTGTCAAAACGTTTGTTTGCAGGTGCTATTGCCGAGAGCGGATCTGTTTTAGGAAATTTGTCGCCTGTACCATTAGCTGAAGCCGAACAAAACGGTGTTAAGTTTGCCGAAAAAATTAATGTGACATCATTAGCTGATCTTCGAAAAATACCTGCTGATAAATTATTGGAGCTATCTGCATCATCACATTTTCCCAATACAGTTGACGGTTATTTTTTACCTGAAACGCCGCAAGCCATCTTCGCAACAGGCAGGCAAATGAATATACCTCTACTGGCAGGATGGAACTCGGCGGAGGTGGGGTATGATAACTTGCTGGGTAAGGAAGCGCCAACATTAGATGCTTATCAAAACGCTTTAAAGAAAGTTTATGGCGATCGTACGGCTGAAGTATTAAAATTATACCCGGCTGCAGCTGATGCCGATGTACCACAGGCGGCTACCGACCTGGCATCCGACAGGTTTATAGCCTATGCTACCTGGAAATTTATTGATCTGCATAGCAAAACAAATGGCTTCCCGGTTTACCGGTACTTGTTTTCGCGCAAACGTCCTCCAATGGTCAACGGCCAGGATAACCCAAATTCTCTTGGCGCGGCGCATGCATCAGAAATTGAATATGCTTTAGGTAATTTACCATATAATAAAGTTTACGCCTGGACACCGGATGATTATAAAGTATCGAAAACCATGGAAACTTATTTTGCCAATTTTATAAAAACAGGTAACCCGAACGGAGAAGGACTGGCTACCTGGTATGGCTTGCAAAGCAGCATCCCTAAAGTAATGGTGATCGATGTTAACAGCCAGTCGCAACCGGAAAAGAATTTTAAAAGATATGTGCTACTGGACAGCTTTTTTAATAAGTAGGTTTGGATGCTCTGTATGAAATATTATCAATTACTACAGATATGATAATGTTTGGTAAAAAAGTATTAATGCTTTAAACGTCATTGCGATAGCTTTGATAGCGTAAACCTGGATACACACTTCTCACATTAACGGGGAATGTATCATTTATCACAGTCTCCTTATGTGTAAACTTCTTGAAATTGTGCTTTAGAATTAAGCCTCAGCCCCATAGCACCTCTAAGCTGCAAATTCACTTATTCAACATAGTTCGATTGCTCTGACAATGACTATTTAGGTTCGGCCCTCGCTTAAAAGGCAAACACAGTTTATTCATTTCCGCCGTAGAACAGGAGGTTCGGCCACCAGCAACCAGCAATTGCCGTCATGCAAAAGGAAATACTAACTATACATAAACCTAACAATCCGACAGAAAAAGTATTTATAAGTACTGACCGCCCGTACTATCATATTAACGATACGATTTGGTTGAAAGGTTATGTTTTGGATGAGCGATTAAACCCGGCTCGCAGCGGGTTGCTGCACATTGAATTGATTAACGATACAGGTAAGGTTGTGCTTAAGCAAGTATCGCCTGTACGATCGGGGGTTACCTGGGGCCAGATAGCACTTGACAGTAATATATTTTGCATCAGCTTGCTAATTTGGTTAAGTCTCAAGGCATATACATAAGCAGAGTCAAATACATGGTTTTTATATTCCTCGTAAAGATCGTGGCAAAGTGCATACCGGGCAGCAAGATTGGTTAGGGAAATAGCACGCTGTTGTTGTTTAAACAAGCGGACACGGCGATCTTTTTGCGAATCGTAAAACCTCTTTTTATACATTTCAGATTTTAACACACCCAGAAGACTGTCAGGTGACGCCTCGCATTTAACATCATAAGACAGCAGCATTAAATCTAATAGTGGCAACAAGATTCTCATAACTTGGCAGGTATTATAAATGCTGCTGTCATACGTACGATGGTTAACCCGGCTTCCTGCGTTTGAATGGCCGCTTTTCACTGATGCTCAAAATAGGCGTCAACCATCATGAATTGCCGTCCGGGAGAAGTCTTGGCGGTATATATCCCATATTCTCCGTTAAAAAAACGCACATCTTCCATTTCGTTAGCTACATCAAACATACCGGCTTTACCAGTACCTGTTTGTATGTTTGCATGGGCTATAAAGCTGTGCTGCGCATAATGTGTGCGTAATGCTACAGCTGTATTATTTTGGGCATTGGTTCTTCTGCTATCGCGCGAATTCTGAAATTATTACAAGGCAAAGGCAATATATTTACCACCGGGTTTATGTCCGTTCTTTGATCCGCCGGCGGCAATTACCACATATTGTTTTCCATTTACGGCATAGGTAATGGGGGTAGCAAATCCACCTGCCGGAAGTCGAAATTCCCATAATACCTGCCCTGTTCTTTTATCAAAAGCGCGGATCATTTCATCATACGTACCTGCTA
>JAQBOY010000156.1 GCA_028287805.1 Mucilaginibacter sp. | reverse complement strand
TGATCGGCAGCTCATCTCAGGATATAAGGCTAAAGGATAGCTTTTGGGTTATGGCAAATAAATAATAGATCTTACGTTAAAAATCAAACCAAAATATATGAATCTGCCTGTTAAAAATTATGCTGGTCAACTAAAGCTGTTTGTAGTATTATTTTTAACGCTGCAAATTAACTTGTTGCAAAGTGTTAAGGCCGATACCGATCCTTACGCCCCATACTTAAACAGTGTTCCGCAGGTACAACAAGTACTCAGCGAAGTAAATTCCGGAACAGGTTCATCGGCAATTACCACCCGGAAGTTTATATTCGGTTCCCATAACAATATCAATTCCGTATATGCTATCATGGCTTATCCCCAACAACAGGGTGTATATCCTGCTTTGCTTATTTTACATGGCGGGGGGAGCAAAGCTGAGGATGTGTATCATTTAGTTGAGGAATATGCACAGCGCGGCTATGTAACCTTTGCCTTTGATATGCCAGGGATATGTAATAGCAAAAATACGCCAAATTCTTCAGGTCCGTGGAAGTCACGTCCGGGTGGCGAAGGTCCACGTTTTGACATTGCAAACGGTTTGCAAAATAGCACATTGGTTGATGCTGAAGTTGCCGGGATAGAAGCATTTAATTTTGTAAGCTCACAAAAAAATGTAGATGTTAAAAATATAGGTATAACAGGTTTTTCATGGGGAGGATATTCTACCACAATGCTGGCCGGCTTGTTAGGCAAGCGGGTAAAAGCCGCTTATTCAGTATTTGGATGCGGATATTATGAAAAAGGATCATTCTGGACTAAAATTATTGCAGACTTACCGGAAACAGTAAGGGAGCCATGGTTAAAATATTTTGATGCGGGCAGGCGTGCGCCAAACATTAAAGCGCCTTATTTTTTAGAAGCCACATCTAATGATACCTACTTTTGGCCGGAGTCTGTAGAAAATACGCTTAAAGCCATTCATGCAACCAAAAACCATGTATGGGATCCCAATTTTAATCATAAGCAAATGCCTGCAGGACCAACGATGCAGCAAATTTATTTTGATTATTATTTAAAAGGTATTGGGCAGCCGTTCGGCACAGCAAAAATTACACATGAACAATTGCAGGCGGATAGCAGTAAGAAAATTACGATCAAGGTTAATATGCCTGCAGGCATAACCGTTTCATCGGTCATATTATATTACAGTGAGCCAACGAAAAACTGGCAAACCCGTGTTTGGGTACCACTTACAGCCCTGGGATCAGGTAACAGCTATACGGTAAGCATCCCGGCTGATATGGTAAAAAAAGGTGTTGATTATTATGCATATGTAACTGATGACCGTACTGTTGCGGTGGCAAGTGATATGTATAACACATTGCATAAATTAGAGTAGAATTATAGGCATTCAACCAAAATAAGATGATGAGATCATTTTTAATCCCTTTTTTAGTTCTTAGCTTGTGTTTTCAGGTTTCGGCCCAAAACAATCCTGTTAAAATTGCTTGTATTGGCGCAAGTATTACTTACGGTGCTACCATTGCCAATCGCGAACAAAACTCTTATCCGGCGCAGCTGCAAAAAATGCTCGGAAGCAATTACACAGTTACCAATTATGGTGTAAGCGGCACCACTATGCTTCGTAAAGGAGATTCACCTTATTGGAATACCACAGCATACAAAAATGCACTGGCAGCTTTACCCGATGTTGTTTTTATAGACCTGGGAGGAAATGATGCCAAACTGATCAACCGTAAATATTATAGCGAGTTTGAACAGGATTGTCATGACCTGGTGCAGTCATTTGCTCAACTGCCATCACATCCGCGTGTAGTATTAATGGAGGCTATGCCTTCATGGGTAAAAGACACAACCGGTATATGGGACCCGGTTATTGTAAAAAAGATCAATCCGTTTATACAAAAAATAGCCTTTAAAGATAATCTTGAGCTAATAGATATGCATTCGCCCTTTGTTGATCAGGAGGCCAATACGCCCGATAAAATCCACCCCAATAAAGCAGGCGCCACTATTATGGCCAAATTAATTTATGAAAATATCGTTCGGGAAAAGGATACTAAATTTGATGTTTTCAGCCATATTGACCTCCCGCAAAAAACAAGCTCATTTTATGGCTATCCATGTGCCGATTTTACATTAGATGGCCGTAAATGTAAAGTTGTAAAGCCTAAATGGTCTGCTAAAGGGCATCCCTGGATATGGCGCACCCGGTTTTGGGGGCATGAGCCACAAACGGATATAGCGCTGTTACAGCGTGGTTTTCATTTAGTTTATTATGATGCGGCAGAGTTATTAGGTAATAATGAAAACATTAAGGACTGGAATGACTTTTACAACCTGCTACATAAAGCCGGTTTAGGCAAAAAATCTGTAATGGAAGGAATGAGCCGTGGTGGTGTATATGTATTTAACTGGGCCGCAGTTAATGCGAATAAGGTGGCCTGTGTTTATGTAGATAATCCACTTTTAAATATACCATCGTGGGCATCGGGGCCAATGAAAACGCCGGAAGTAAAAAATGATATGTTTGAAGCCTTTAAAAAGGATTACAACTTAACTACAGATGAACAGGTAAGACAGTTTAAAGGCAGCCCGGTTGATAAAGTTTCGGCTATTGTAAAGGGCAGATATCCTATACTGATTTTATGCGCGGATGCGGATGAAGAGGTAAGCCCTGCTGATAATACGTTGCTTTTTGAACAAAAAGTAAAAGCGCTTAATGGCGATATAACGGTAATGCATAAGCCCGGGTTTAAGCATCATCCGCATAGTTTGCCGAATCCGACACCAATTGTAGATTTTATATTAAAGGGATCAGGTCAGTATATAGAATTTCCCGGCAACTAAGTTTTGATAGAATATAGCAACCTAAATAAGAATATGAAAAGATACATTTTAATACTGTTGCTCTTAAGTGCGACAGCTACTGTATTCGCACAGGATAATAATTTAAAGCTCTGGTATGATAAGCCTTCGGGCAAGGTTTGGGAAAGAGCGTTGCCGGTGGGTAATGGCCGTTTAGCCGGAATGATTTATGGTAATACCGAAAGGGAGTGTATTAAATTGAACGAAGCAACCGTTTGGAGCGGTGGCCCAAATCGGAATGATAGCCATTCCGCACTGGCTGCTTTACCCGAAGTACGACAACTGATTTTTGAGGGTAAAAATAAAGAAGCCGCTAAATTAGCATCAGAAAAAATAAAATCAGAAAAGATCAACGGGATGATGTACCAGCCTGTTGGTAATCTTTACCTGGATTTCCCGGGGCACAAGGATGCCGAAAAGTATTATCGTGAGCTGGATTTGACAAAAGCTGTGGCTACCACTTCTTATACCGTAAACGGAACCACCTTTAAACGTGAAGTGTTTGCATCTGTACCGGATCAGGTTATGGTGATGCATTTGACCGCCGATAAACCGGCAAGCTTGTCTTTTACAGCTTCCATATTTAGTCCGCTAAAATCAACCATAACAGCCGGCAATGATGAATTGGCTTTATCAAGCGTTACCAGCAACAAGGATGGTATAAAAGGCCAGGTAAAAGTTAAAACCCTTGCAAAAATAAAAGCAGTTGGTGGTAGCATAGCTGCAAATGATACATCAGTTACGGTTACAAAAGCTAATGAGGTAACCATTTTTATTTCTATAGCAACCAATTTTGTAAATTATAATGATATAAGCGCGGATGAGAGCCTGCGTGCAAAGGATTATTTGGATAAGGCCATAAAGAAATCGTATGGGGAGTTATTGAGCGCTCATATAGCTGCCTATCAAAAATATTTTAACCGGGTAAAGCTTGATCTGGGAGTAACTGATTCGGTAAAAAACCCTACGGATAGACGTATCGCCGGTTTTGCCAATGGCAATGATCCGCAGCTGGCTGAATTATATTTTCAATTTGGCCGTTACCTGCTCATTTCAGCTTCACAACCGGGAGGGCAGCCTGCTACACTGCAGGGTTTATGGAACGATAAATTGAGCCCGCCGTGGGGAAGTAAGTATACCATTAACATTAATACTGAAATGAATTATTGGCCGGCAGAAGAAACTAACCTGTCTGAAATGCATGAGCCGTTAATAAAAATGGTAAAGGAACTTTCTGTAACCGGCAGGGAAACTGCAAAGGTAATGTATGGCTCGGGTGGATGGGTAGCACACCATAATACGGATTTATGGAGAATTACAGGTCCGGTTGATGCAATTTATTCAGGTTTATGGCCAAGCGGTGGGATATGGCTAAGCCGACAATTGTGGGATAGATATTTATATACCGGAGACAAAGCGTATTTACAATCGGTATATGGCGCTATGAAAGGCGTGGCGCAATTTTGCCTTGACTTTTTAATTGAAGAGCCTGAACATAAATGGCTGGTAATGTCGCCTTCATTATCCCCCGAAAACGGACCACGTGCTTATGGCGGCGTATCTATTGACGCGGGTGTTACTATGGATAACCAGTTGGTATTTGAACTTTTTTCAAATGTTATTAATGCAGCTACTGTTTTAAATGCAGATAAGGATTTGATTAATAAATTAATTGCCGCACGTAAACGGTTGCCGCCTATGCAAATAGGACAGTATGGGCAGTTACAAGAGTGGCTGCATGACTTAGACAGCCCTCAAGATAAAAACAGGCATGTATCCCATCTGTTTGGTTTATATCCAGGCAATCAGATATCTCCTTACCGTACTCCCGAATTATTTGACGCTGCCCGCACCTCGCTCATTTTCAGAAGCGATATTTCAACAGGCTGGTCAATGGGATGGAAAGTGAATTTATGGGCAAGGTTATTGGATGGAAACCATGCATTTAAACTAATTAAAAACCAGTTAACACCAACAGGTGTAAACAAAGGCAGCGCAAATAGCGGCGGTGGTACTTACCCCAATCTGTTTGATGCTCATCCGCCTTTCCAGATTGACGGGAACTTTGGCTGTACCGCAGGCATTGCCGAGATGTTGCTGCAAAGCCATGACGGGGATATTTATTTATTACCTGCTATACCGGATGCATGGTCGGCAGGCAGTATAAGCGGATTAAAGGCAAGAGGTGGATTTGAAATTGTTAATATGCAGTGGAAAGACGGAAAATTAACTAAGGTTGAAATTAAATCATCATTAGGCGGAAATTGTCGTATCAGGGTAGCCAATCCTTTAAAATCATCAGGAAGTGTCACCCTTAAGGCTGCAAAAGGTGCAAACAGCAATTTCTTTTACCAAAATGTTAAAACTCCCGATCCGATCATATCCCCTAAAGCTAAACTGAATCCGCCTGCAATAAAGGAAAGCCTGGTTTATGATATACCTACACAGGCCGGAAAAATATATACCTTATTAGCGCAACAATAAAAAATATCATTTCCAGTTTAAAGTAAACACACTACTATATACATAACACAAAAAAGGCGGGATTAGCTATTAGCTAACCCGCCTTTGATTGTTAAAGGCGGATACGGTTTAAATAAAAATAAAAAATTCTAAGGGTAACTGCGCCTAAGCAGCTGTATAAATTAGAATAAGAGCTGCTGTTAATCCTTTATTAATCTTTTTTTAGTTGCAGATGATTTAATTGCATCAAAATATAAAACCATAATTATTCCTTTTATTCATGAAGCTAACTTTTATTAAGCAGGCGCTTTTTGCGTCTTTATTGTTTGTCTGTAATAATTTTAAGGCTCACGCGCAATCTTCAATTACCCTGAAAGAAAATTTCGATACACCGGGTAAAGGTACATATGATAAAATTGGCCGGGGCAGCTGTAAAATAGATCATTCGGTATTAACTACAAAAAATGCCTACCTGTGTTTTGGTGAAACCAATTGGAGTAATTACGAGATAAAATTTGATGCACGGGTACCTGAAACCGAAAAACAGGTACAGCTATGCGCCGGTTTCCGTGCGGCTAATCGCGATGACCGTTATATTTTAATGTTAAAAGGTGGGATTGAAAAAAGTTTATATCTGGCCAGGCTCGGCTACATGGGCAGCGATGATTTTTTAGCCTTACGTCAATTGGATTTTCAGCCCATTCCCGGCAAGTGGTATAATTTCAGGATACAGTTAGCCGGTAACCGGATCAGGGTATTTTTAAATAATGAAGCCACACCCAGAATAGATGTGATAGATAAATCATCCAATCTGGCACCTGCCGGTAAGGTAACCTTAGGCGGAAGCTGGATAACTAATGAATTTGATAATTTAACCGTCAGCTCAATTAATCCTGCCGATATATTAAACCTGCCTGTAAAGGAATATACCCGGCCGGCAATTGATAAGGAAGCCAAACGTATTGCCGAAAGGAAAACCTATAAACCGTTGGCTATTACTAAAATTGGTAATACACGCACTGAAATATCTTTAAATGGTAAATGGCTGTTTGCTCCCGGTTACGAGATAGATAATGAAGACAAAGCCACTTTGCCCACAGAAAATGACAATAAGTGGCATGTGATGACCGTACCCGACTTTTGGAACCCGATAAGAGTTTGGCTCTATGGCGAAAGATATAATTCGGGTGGCAAAGGTGTGGCGGATAACTATTACCAAAAGGAAACTGACCGTTGTGAAGCTTACACTTTTGATTATAAAAAAACCAATGTAGGCTGGTATCGCCAATGGATAACGTTACCGGAAAATATTAAAGGAAAAAACTTGCAGCTTTCATTTGATGCCGTGTCAAAAGTAGGAGAGGTATGGATCAATGGGAAGATGGCAGGCAGGCATGTAGGCATGTTTGGCGATTTTCAGATTGCTGCAACGGACTTGCTTCACCCAGGTAAAAACCTGGTTACTGTAAAAGTGATAAGGGATTATGTAAAAGATATAAAAGATGCCGACAAAGTAGTTGGTGTTGCGGTTACCGTTGATGTTACCGAAAAAATGGTAAAGGATTTGGCGCATGGGTTTTTAAACGAAGATCCGGCCGGTATCTGGCAGCCGGTATCATTAATTATAACCAACCCGGTAAGAATTGAAGATGTATTTATCAAGCCCAATCTTACCGGTGCCGATTTTGAGGTTACTGTAAAAAATCACGGTCAAAATACTGCCGATTTTTCGGTTACTACAGATATTAACGGCATTAAAGCTAAAGATGCTTTATATAAAAACACGTCATTATCCGGTTTAAATCTTAAAGCAGGGGAAGAAAGGGTGTTTACTTACAGTGTTAATAATTTAAAGCCAAAATTATGGTCGCCTGATCATCCTAACCTGTATGATTTTAATTTCTCTTTGTTGGCAGCTAATGGTAAAAACAAATTAGATGCAAAAACTATCCGATCAGGTTTCCGCACATTTAAAACAGTTGGCGATTATTTTTATTTGAATGGAAAACGTTATTGGCTACGCGGCGGAAACCAAACCGCAATGCCCTTAGCACCCAATGATACCGCCCTTGCCGACAAATTTAGTAAGCTGATGAAAGCCGGTAATATTGATGTTACCCGTACGCATACCGTGCCTTATACCGAAACCTGGATGAATGCTGCTGACGAGAATGGAGTAGGCGTAAGTTATGAAGGTACCTGGCCCTGGCTGTTCCTGGAAAGCAGTATGCCTTCGCAAAACCTGATCGATTTGTGGAAAAGCGAGTTTTTTGACCTGCTGAAAAAATACCGGAATCACCCTTCCCTAATATTATGGACAGTTAATAATGAAATGAAATTTTATGATAACGACCCCGACCTGGCACGCGCCAAAGTAAAAATGCATATCATATCTGATGTAGTGAAGCATATGCGTGTAATTGATCCTACACGGCCGATAGTTTTTGACTCCAACTACAAACGCAATATTAAAAGATTTGGCGCTGATTTTTTTAAAGATATTGATGATGGCGATATTGAAGACCCGCATGCTTATATCAACTGGTATGACGGATCATTATTTGACCAGTTTAATGGCGAGTGGCAAAAGAAGAATCAATTTCCGGGCAGGCCATTAATCAGCCAGGAAATGTCAACAGGCTACACGGATGAAACCGGGCATCCAACCCGCTTTTATAACTATGTGCATCAAAATCCGGAATCGCTGGATGGTAAGTATACTTATGAATATAATGACCCAATTTATTTTTTAACCAGCCAGGCATTTATAACCAAAGAATTAGCCGAAGCTTTGCGAAGAAGTAATGATAAAGCAGCCGGGATACTTCATTTTTCAGCTTCTACATGGTTTAAAAATGTTTACCAGGCCAATAAAATTACCCCTTGGCCGGTATATTATGATATGAAAAATGCTTTACAGCCCGTTCTGGTATCAGCCGAATTGTGGGGACGGCATTTTTATGCGGGCGAGCGTTTGCCTACAAAAATATGTATAGTAAACGATAAGGAGGATGGCAGTTTATTGCCTGCCTCGCAGCTTCATTGG
Source organism: Mucilaginibacter sp. (assembly GCA_028287805.1). Classification (GTDB taxonomy): domain Bacteria; phylum Bacteroidota; class Bacteroidia; order Sphingobacteriales; family Sphingobacteriaceae; genus Mucilaginibacter. Next base: position 258 of record JAQBOY010000156.1, on the reverse strand, counting down.
CAACTGGTGAACAATAACGGGCAGATATTTACCAAAGGAGAGAAAGATGTAGCTGCGTTAGAAAATTATGGCAGAGAATGGATTGATCCTAATATCCTGATTCCAAAAAATCTGCCGCAGCAAAGGGTTGAAGGTAAGCTGATTTTACAATTAACAACCAATGGAAAAGTAATTTCTGAAAACAGCTATGACCTGTTATTTGCAGAAAAAAACAGCTTGAACGCAGAGAAACTTAAGGACAAAAAAATTGTAGTAGTT
>JAQBOY010000152.1 GCA_028287805.1 Mucilaginibacter sp. | reverse complement strand
CTTCTTGGCTCCGCCCCGGGGGAAAATCTATTTTCAGGGCCTGGGCACCTCAGGGCTTTTAATGTAATTACAGGAAAACAAGAATGGATATTCCATACTATACCGTTCCCGGGCGAACCTGGCTATGAAACATGGCCTAAAGATGCTTATAAATATGTTGGCGCTGTTAACACCTGGGGAGAAATATCAGTTGATGAAAAACGTGGTATCGCCTACTTTCCATTAGGTTCACCTACTTATGACTATGATGGTGCAGACCGTGAAGGCAAAGGTCTTTATGGAGATTGTATTTTGGCACTTAATGCACGTACAGGCAAGCATTTATGGCATTTCCAAACCGTACACCATGATATTTGGGATTATGATTTAACAGCTGCTCCACAACTTATTACTGTAAATCATAAAGGTAAAAAAGTTGATGCGGTGGCTGTAGCTTCAAAAAATGGATTTCTCTATGTATTTAACAGGGTTACCGGCCAGCCGTTATGGCCAATAGAGGAACGCCCTGTTCCTAAAAGCGATATGCCGGATGAACATGCGTGGCCAACACAGCCTTTTCCAACTGTTATTCCTCCTTTTCAAAGGCATGTAGTTACCGTAGATGATATTAATCCATACATGAACCCCGAGGATAAAGCCAAATTTACAGCCCGGGTAGCCGCGGCTAAATCAGGTTTATATCAGCCACTGTCAGATAAATATGAAGTTGTTTCCACACCGGGAGCTGTAGGGGGGGCAAATTATGGCAATACCGCTTCCAATCCGGATAAAGGATTGGTATACGTTATGTTCCAGGAATTGCCGGATTTTTATATGCTTAAAAAGGTAGATCGCTCACTGGCAAGAGGGGCTGGCCAGGGTCCTAATGCTACATTGGCTATTAAAGGCGAAAATGCCTATATACAATATTGCCAGGCATGCCACGGCGCTGATCATGCTGGTTTAGCGGGAGCAGGCGTTTCATTGGTGAATTTAGACAGCAGGTTGAATGCTGAGACCTTTAAAACTGTTTTAAATCAGGGTAAAGGAAGAATGCCCGCCCAGCCGCATATAGACGATGCGAGTATTGCCGCTATATATACTTTCCTGGCGTCCTCTGCACGTGGCGGACGTGGTAGCAGCAGTAACGCCGGACCGGAAATAATGCCTGACGGACCTGTTGTTGCTTCGGGAGGAGCCCCTATAAAACAGCAGCCGAGAGGTTTTGGCGGCATGAAAGATTACCCGAAAGATTATACAGGGCCCAAGGTTCAATATGTTGAACGTAGTAACTGGGGGGTTGGTGTAGATAGTTTGATGTCTCCCCCATGGTCAGGTATTGCTGCTTATGATTTAAACAAGGGCACAATGAAATGGAAAATTCCACTTGGAGAGAGCGGAAACGGCATAAAAGGCGGAACACCAAACGGAACGCAAAATAAAGGGATGGTAGTTACGGCTACCGGGCTCATATTAGCCACCTGTAAAGACGGAAAATTAAGGGCTATAGATGCTGATAATGGTAACATTATATGGGAATACAACCTGGGAAGAAGAGACCCCGGAGGTATACCCGCGATGTATGAAGCAAACGGACGCCAATACCTGGTTGTTTGCTCAACAGGGGCTTTAATTGATAAATCAAAGAAGGAAACAGATGTGCCTAAAGGATATATCGTATTTGCTTTACCAAAAAATAATTAACCGGCATTTTTATGAACAGAAGAAACTTTATTTTTCAGTCATCGGGATTGGTATTAACCGTTTGGACTGCACCAACTTTTGCAAAAATAAGTTTACCAAAAGATAAAATGGACCGCCTGGCAATGGGTACCCTTTTATGGAGATATCAGTTTAAACAAACCAAGCCGAAAGAAATACCGGTAGTACAAAACGAGCTTACGCTTTTAGATATACCGCAACATCATCGTGATAAGTTTGGTATTAAAAAGCTTGAATTTTGGAGTGAACATTTCGAGTCACTTGATCCGGCTTACCTGAGTGAAGTTAAATCGAAAATCAAATCAGCGGGTTGTGAGTTGCTCAATGTACAATTTGACGGGGCGCCATTCGATAAAAAAGATTACGATTTGGCCTCATTAGATGAGGATTTAAGACAGGCCAGCTTAGCTCATGCCAAAAAATGGATGGATGCGTCTGCATTTCTCGGTTCAAAATGTGTAAGAGTAAATCCGGGTCACCCAAAAAGTTCGGTAGATAAAAGTATAGCGTCTTTTAAAGAGTTAATTCCTTACGCTAAAAGCAGGAAATTGACCATTATTACCGCTAACCATTTCGGCCTTGAAACAGACCCCGACAAGCATGTAGCCGTTGTTAAGGGAGCCGGGCCCGGTTTGTATACTGAACCCGATTTTGGCAATTACAACGGTGCCCCCACTATGTATGATTCGTTAGCAAAAATAATCCCTTATGCCTGTGTCGTTTCAGCCAAAGTGGTCGACTTTACAGAAACAAATGGCAAACTTGAACATACATCATATGATTTTGACCGTTGCGTACGCTTGGCGGAAAGCTTAGGATTTAAAGGTACGTACATGGTTGCCCAATGGAGTGGCCAATACCAGGGTATTGATAATGACAAAATAGCCAACTGGACAATTGAACATCTTAAAGCCAATATAGCGTAAAGCTGATGGTAATTATACTCAATAGCAGATAGCTTTTTATAGAAACCAAATAAATCTTATATGAAATATTTTTTAACCACTGTTTTCCTGGCTGGTATCGCAGCTTTCTCTTTCGGACAAGAAATCCCCTGGGATGTAAACGGAAGAGGTTTAAGTTTTAGTCCGGATTATACTTATAAGGGGTCAGCACTTGCAGATTGGCACAGTTTGGGATCGGCCACATGGCAAGCAAAAAATGGCGAGATAACCACCAATGCAAACGGCGGCTCTGCCTGGCTGGCATCAAACCGTTCTTTTCAGGATGTTGGTGTAAACCTGCTGGTTAAAGCCGCACCGGGTAGTGAAGCCGGTATATTGGTGCGAATGGAAAAAACGGCTGATGGTTATAAGGGGATATTGGTTGCTATAAAAGGTGAAGAAGCAGCATCTTACAGAGTTACGCTGGATGCGCAAGGCAAAGAATTATCGCGCGAAAGATTAAGAGTTGCCGGAAACATTATACGTATGGCCCCTCCTGCCCCCAAAGTAGTTCCCGGAACTGCATCCGCAGATCGTCGTGGCTCCGGCGGTGGTGGCAATCGCCCTTCTGAACCTGCTGATCTGCCTATGAAACGTCCTTCAACTGCTATCATTCCCGGCGAATGGAACCAAATGGAGGTATTTATTGATTTTAATATTATCAGGAAATTCATAAACGACGGAGGAGACGGCACAGGCGGCGCTACGGAGGATACAGACGGTAGTTATGGGCCTATCGCTCTGTATGCGGGCGGTACCGGCATAGTACAATTTAAAGAGATAAGAGATAAAGATATTGCTGTAAGATATACGCCAAAAGAAGAAACGTCATCGCGTTTTAAAATACAGCGCATTAGTGATATGTTTTATTCATGGAGCGCGGCAGCGGCTGACTTTAATAAAGACGGACATATGGACATTGTAGCAGGCCCATATATTTATTACGGACCTGATTATACCCATTACCAGGAGATCTTTTTTGGACAAACCTATAATCCGTCAAGAGATTTCCCGGAGACCAATTGCCAGTACTCGTTTGATTTTAATAACGATGGCTGGCCCGATATAATGATCGGAGCTGCTGGCCCGGCCAGGATATTTATTAATCCAAAAGGAGAATCACGCCGTTGGAATGAATATGACGTTGTTAAAGGCGGTGTATCAGAAGTTACGGTATTAAGAGATATAGACGGCGACGGAAGGCCGGAATTGGTCTACGGGCAAAATGGTGCCATGTGGTATGCCAAATATGATCCTGCCGAACCTACAAAGCCCTGGGCAACACATCAGATATCCGGCAAAGGCTACTATATGCCGCATGGTATTGGTGTTGGTGATATTAATGGAGATGGCCGTATGGATATTATTAATCCCCATGGCTGGTGGGAAGGCCCGGCTAAAGGGCTGGATACCGGCCGCTGGAATTTTCACCCTGAAGCGTTTTCCCGTTATGGGCACCGCAGTATAGGTGTTGGTGGTAGTGTAATGGCTGTATATGATGTAAACGGAGATGGTTTAATGGATGTAGTAACGAGCCTGAATGCTCATGGTTTTGGATTAGGATGGTTTGAACAAAAACGCGACAACAACGGCAAAATATCGTTTGTAAAACACATGATAGCCGATGATTTTTCTACAGAAAGCAAAAATCCGGGAGGAGTTACTTTCTCTGAACTCCATGGTTCGTCTTTTGCAGATATTGATGGTGACGGCATACCCGACTTTATTGTTGGTAAGCGTTACTGGTCTCACCTGGACAGTTACTTTGACCCTTACGCTTATGGCCCCCCGGTATTATACGTATATAGAACAGTTCGCGATAAAAAAGCTCCGGGTGGTGCCAGATTTGTTCCGGAATTGATCCATAACCGTTCAGGTGCCGGATCAGATGTTACCACTGCCGATCTGAACAAGGATGGAGCAATTGATATCATTTCCTCTACAGACCGCGGCACTTTTATATTCTGGAATACAAGCAAGAATAAGAAATGAGTTAAAGTCAAAACCTGAAATAAAACTGTGTAGCGTAAACAGCGCTGAACAGAAAACCCGTATCAGATGATTACGGGTTTTCTCATTTTAGTTAAGTAGATGTTGTTATATACGATAAAAACTTTTTGACACATTTTGTTTAATCGTCAAAATTGGCTACCTTTGTAGAGTAAATCATGACTGAACATAACGAAATAAAAGAGGACTCCATTCAAAAGCAGATCATTCAGGCGGCACAACAGCTTTTTCAAATCCATGGTTTTCACAAAGTAACAATGGATGATGTGGCCAGGGAAATAGGCAAAACAAGAAGTTCGCTTTATTACTACTATAAGAACAAGGAAGAAATTTTAGATGCCGCGATAGAAGTTGAAATGAGGGAGATTTTGAGGGAAATTTCTCAAGCCGTAGATCAGGCTCCTGACTTAGAACAAAAAATCAGCGCTTATTGCATGACCCGGTTAAAGATTTCACAAAAAAGAAGAATGTTCAATAAAATGATTGACAACGGAACGAATGCGGATGAAATATCTGATTACAAAAAAGTCAGAAATACCATTCATAACCGTTTCCGGCAAATGGAAATCCCGCTGCTTAGGAACATCTTAAATTTTGGTATTGAAAAAGGCCAACTACGGGCAATGGACCCTAAAGAGCAAGATGACCTGATTTTTGTTTTACTCAGTAGTATACAGGGCTTTAAAAAGGATATGGTTATTAAAAATAATTTTAATTCCATAGAGCCCGCCATTACGATGTTGACATACCTGATTATGCAAGGATTTAAAAAGTAAAAAAATTTAACCCATTTTTGACACTTTGCCAAATGATGTCAAAATGTTTAACATACAATACCGATCATTAATGCAAAACATAATTAAAACTGATACCTTCAGAGCATTTAAGTATAGAAATTACGCCTTATTTTTTAGCGGGCAATCCGTTTCTCAAATCGGCACCTGGATGCAGCGAACTGCCGTGAGCTGGGTCATTTATTCACTTACGCATTCGGCTTTTATGCTTGGGCTTTCCGTGTTTGCACAACAGTTTCCCTCATTTTTACTTTCCCTGCATGGGGGAGTCGTTTCCGACAGGTACAGCCGTTATAAAATATTGTTGGTTACTCAAACAGCATCTATGATACAGGCCATATTATTGGCAGTATTAATCTTAACCAATCATTATGTGATTTGGGAAATATTGGCGCTGAGTGTTGTATTAGGCATCATTAATGCCTTTGATGTGCCAGCGAGGCAACCGATGGTGCATGAGATGGTAAATAATAAGGAAGATATTCCGAATGCGCTAGCCCTTAATTCCGCCATGGTGAACATAGCGAGGCTGATAGGGCCTGCATTATCCGGCATTGTTCTCCAGGCATTTGGTGCCGGTATCTGCTTTTCATTGAACGCGTTAAGTTTTGTAGCGGTCATAACCTCGCTGTTGTTCATGAAATTACCAAAGTTCAACCCGCCCGCGGTAAAGAAGAAGGTTATTCACGAACTTGCCGAAGGCCTCCAGTACCTAAAACAAACACCCGCCATAGGGACAATCATATTCTTGCTTACGGCGTTAAGCTTACTGGTTTTCCCCTATGATACAATTGTGCCTGTCTTTGCCAAAGTCATATTTAAAGGCAATGCGGCTACTTTCGGTTATATCAGCAGCTTCATGGGTTTAGGGGCTATTTTAGGCAGTTTATTCTTCGCTTCGCTAAAAAACGGAACCAATTTGAGAGTCATCTTACTAATAGGCATCGCTATTTTAGGCGCGGGAATGATAATCTTTTCCCGCATCAGTTATTTTCCCGTTGCCATGCCGTTTGCCGTTTTAATAGGTTTTGGCTCATTGCTACCGATGACTGCCTGCATTACCACTATACAGGTGGAGGCCGCTTCCCATATGCGGGGACGCGTAATGAGTTTTGTTGCTATGAGTTATTTTGGGATGTTGCCTTTGGGAAGTCTACTTAT
>JAQBOY010000150.1 GCA_028287805.1 Mucilaginibacter sp. | reverse complement strand
GATACACCATAAATACTGTTGTTTGTGATGGTGTTATGATCACCGCCTACTACAGCCATTCCATATTCGCCGGGGTTAACAAGGATATTATCAGAAGCTACCTGGTACGAACCACCATTGTCGCCTAACATGACTCCACCACCGCTTGAACTGGGTCCACCCCCTCTTATCCAGTTACCAATTACCTTTATAGGGCTTGAAGGAGTGCCATTACTCTGATATAAACTAATTGCATCTTCAGGATAGCTTTGTCCAAAAATGTTTTCACCTTTATTATAGCTTATAGAACTATTGGGGCCACTTACGTTATTGAATTGTACAAATTGCCCACGGGGAAAAGGACCAACCATATTCAAAAATTGGTTATAATTAACTACTATTCCACCCTCTGTTGTTTGCTCTGCATAAACACCGCTACTAACATTAGTAAAATAATTATAATCAATGGTTATATTTTTACACTTATATAAGTATATACCTACCGCTGTAGAATTATATAATTTACTCTTGGTGATATGAACGTTATAACAATTGGTTAATGTAATTGCTGGAACATCGCCACCGGCTATAGACTGACCACTAATAGTTGTGTCATGTGCCCCGTATAAATTTATCACCTTTGATGGGGTATATTTAAGTGTAGCTCTACCCCTGGTGGATAGCTGAGTTGATCCCGATACCGTACTCGTTACTTGGCTAACAGCAGATTCTTTACTGCATGATACAAAAAAAAAGGACGCGAATAAAACAACTAATGTTAAAAAGAAATTGCAAAGATTGTATTTGTTATTGATAATCATAATTTTTAAATGTGTGAAAATTTTTATACGTAATGGTTTAAAATCATGTTGCTTTTTCATAGAAATAAAATAATTTTTTTAATAAAAGATTAAATTTATTGATCACCCAATAGTTTCCTTGTATTAACTGCTTGTTTTAGCATATATTTTAATTAATAAGAAATTTAATTTGCGTTTTTTACTAAATACCTGAAAAGCAAGGCATTTTATGGGGTAATATTTAAATAAACTCATCAGCAATTATAAAATAAAATTATCCTGTAATTTTATTCATACATTATCGCCAGTTTATCTGATTTTTATAATCAATACACACCCAGAAGGCTTATGCACTACCTTTTTCACCGGCCGGTGTGGTATTTAATGCTTTTTTAAAGAAACTAAATGCATACTATAAATGGGTTATTTCTATTACGGTTAAATAATTCATCGTACCTGTTATTTAAATCAGGCACGATGACAATTATTTAAAAAAAACCACGTAAAATATATAACGTTATTTTAATTTATCCGTAATACGGAAACGGGTTTTACTTAATTCAAAATGGACCAAATAATGATTAAGGCATTAGGAAGAGCTGCAGTAATAACAACTATTTTAATTATGATTGGTATAGCATTATGGCATTATACCATAATCACGCTGATTGTTTTAGTATTAGGGTGGCTAACAATCATGTTTTATACCGATCCTCCGGAAAATTGGGATTAATTAAAAATCCGGTATATTAAATTGGCTATTTAAGTCTCTTCTATTTTTAAAATAAGTCCGTATCTCCGCTTCATTTAAATCATTCCAAAACCTAACCGAATGAATTATTTTTTTCTTGTCCTGTAATAACTTTTCGGGCGACACAGGTAATCCTTTCCATGCACAGCCAAATGGAAGACCATTTGACGAAAGGTTTTCCAGATCAAAACCCAACGATTTGGCCAGTAAAGAAAATATATGATCCTCACCTAAATTTAAAGATAAAAAAGAATAATTTGGAAGTAATCCGCTGTTAAACAACTTTATCAACAAAGCTTCGCTCATAAAATATGCTCCCCCAAAAACACTTTCACCGGTTAAATAACCATTTTTTAAAGCCTGCCTATAAAGTTTTATTAGTTGCCAGTTAGCTATTGGTCTTCTGAAAAATTTCCATGTTCGGGTTCCGTTCAAAATTCTTTGTTGTGGCCATTTAATGTTCCAGGGCTTTCCGTGATAATCTAAGGGGTACTGACCAGCAATCCCAATCAACGGATTTAAAGTAAGATGTTGCAATATTTCTTGCTGAGGATTGCTGCCAATAACCAGTGCATCAGTATCTAACTTTAATAATACACTAAAACGATAGTTTTCAATTGCGTGCCTAAAAGCCAAAGCAAGGGTAATATATAAGCCGGCCCAGCCTCCCATTGGTTTCCTGGTAGGTATCACTTCAACGCCAGGATAATATGACGCTATTGCCGTACCTATGCCTTGATGCGAATCATCGGCAAGGATAATCCGGTAAGTTAATTGATTATAATAAATAAAGCTATTGATCGTGTCTGCAATAAAGTCCGTGCAACTACCCGGCCCAACCGGTATTACCACTATGGTATTATAGTACGGCTTTAGCTGATTTAATTGGGCCATTCCAGATGCAATTATATAGTAGGGGATATATCTTTAAACCAGGCCTCCAATACATCCAATTCCTGTTTTTGCACTATGTTTTGTTTGTATAGCGCCCCGTAAGCGTTAAATAAATTATCACAGATGCTGTTATTACGGTTAATTGCCCCGTCGGTAATTTCTATGACTTCCCTGCAATGTTTATACATAGGTATTTCGGAAACAAAATCTTTAAAATAATCGTGCGGGTTTCTTTTTTGTACAACGGTTGCATCGGTAAATCCAAGCTGATAATCGTAAAGCCACATAATTGGCTGTGCTATCAATCCTCTCAGTATATCTGTAAACCTGAAAGTAACATAAGTAGGAAGATACATCAATGCAAATAACTCTTTTCTGATTATGGTATTTTGTGTATTAAAAGGACTTATCGTCCCTTTATCTAAAACAACGGGCTCTCTTTTATTAAAATAGCATGGCGTATCATTGGTTAACCTGTATATGGCATCAACATCAGGGTCTTCATCAGCCAATCCCTGCCATATGCCAATTTTACATTCTTCCATTGTAATTTCATTTTTAAGATTGAATTTATGTTTAATCAGATCAAGTGGTAAACCCCTTGGCCAAATATCCATATCTGTAAATAACTCATAAACATTAATAAATCCTTTACCTCTTGTTATAGTTGAAAATGTACCGTTTAGTTCAGGAAAGCTCCAATCATCTTTTGGTATATTATCGTCGTCAGTATCAATTATAAACTCAACCCCTTGCTTAATTGCATAAATGTAGCCGAGCATTTTTCTGCTGTAATGATTATATGGAAGAACCTGATGCAGATACCCGCCTACTTGTTCCTGTCGGTCTACCGAAAAATATGCTACGTTATCATGAGCCCAATTATCCGGTGTCTTCTTATCGCCTATAACAATAAGTTGGCAACCGCTCATTGCGGCAAAAGCCTTTACCGCTTGAGTAGGTTGAAATATTGATGTAATTACAATTGCTTTTTTCATGATTTTTAAGTCTTCCATTTTGATAATTTTATAGGATGGATATATATTTTATCTCTGGGAAAATTCTTTAATAACTCATCCAAATTATAATGGTAAGCCTCCATTTTTTGCTGGTAGTTTAAAGCTTCTTTAGGTGTATAGGTCCAATATATTTCACCTCTTTTATTGAGTTGAGGCTCGGTAACAATTGCATTTGAGCTAAGTACCAACGCCGTAGGAATAGCAAATTCAACAAAAAGTTTATTTCCTGCCAGCACCCCGCAATAATGGCAGAATTTTTTTATGGAAGCATTTGAAATTATCAGTATATCAGCATATGAACCAACCAGAGGATAAGCTAAGGGTCGCTTTTTGTAGGTTAATAAATTTAAAAGAAATCTGGCCAATTGTTTTCTTTTTTCGCTTGTCGCCAGCGATATCGGGAAAAGCCCGCCATATACATCTTTATAAGAAAGTGGTTTTACAATAAACCCCCGCTGTTGAAAAATTTCTTCGGCCTCTTTATAAGATGGCATCGCTTTATCATTTTCAATTCCGTTTACCCAATGTTTATAGTTTATTACTTCTCTTATCCTTGTCCAATGCCATTTTTTTTGCCTGCCAAGAAGGTTATTAACGTTCAAAAATCTTAAGGTATCATTATTCTTTAAATTGTTTATTTCAAATATTTCAGGAATGAAACTTGCCTCAGATGATAGTTTAAAATACTCTTTATAATTATTTTCATTTATAGACGGGTTAAGTAGCAGATCGTCACCTACAAAAAAATAATGTTCAAATTTTTCTTTAAAAAAATATTTGAAGCCTTGCGCAAGGTAACCCTGAAAAAAATATGAGTTTTCGTAAACGGCAATAACATTTTCTTTTGGCCCGTCATAAAAAGGCACCAAATGATAAATATTTGAAAATCGCCCTTTATATATATCTTCTAAAAGAGCAATATTTTTATCATACCTGTGATTAAAAATAAAAATTAAGGCTACCTCGCTTTTTAAATGGCTGTTAGCCCTTTTTAACACCATAATAATCACAAATTTTTCTAATAGAATATCTATTTCAAGCCATTTGTTTATTAAAATGAAATTATTTTTCCTTAAAAGATAATTTAGAAGAATAATAAATTAATTAATGTGAAACTTTTATAATTAAATACTGTAATTAATTATAACGACAGTTTATGAACTATAAGATAAACTATCTTTCATACGTGAGATTTTTAAATTTATTGGAAGTTTTAATATGAATACTTTAAAAAGCGAATATGGCGGATATAATTTATTTACTGGTGATTTAAACAATTTAACTGGATTACCTAAAATTACCATTAATACTATTAATCAATATTCCTTTTGTATTGCTGAAAATGATAAGGATTTTAAAAAGGCTCTGCAGAATTCAGATGTATTATTACCTGATGGAATAGGTATAGTTTTAGCTTTAAAAGCAGTAACAGGGAAAACAATAAAAAAAATTTCGGGTACTGATATCCATTATCACCTTTTAACAAAATTGAATAAAGAAAAAGGCAAATGTTTTTACCTGGGCTCTTCAGAAAATACCTTAGGTAAAATTAAGCAGCGGCTTGCACTTGAGTTTTCTAATATAACGTGTGATTATTATTCGCCGCCATTTAAAATTGCTTTTTCTGATAATGAAAACGTAGAAATAATTCAAAAGATCAATAGCTTCAAACCTGATGTTTTATTTGTAGGCATGACAGCTCCAAAACAAGAAAAATGGTCAAATGAACAAAAAGACAATATTGATACCGGCATTATATGTTCAATAGGCGCCGTATTTGATTTTTATGCAGGTACCGTTAAAAGGCCGGCGGACATTTGGATAAATATGGGTTTAGAGTGGTTTATAAGGTTATGTAAGGAACCCAAGCGCATGTGGAAAAGATACCTCTATTACGGACCGATATTTCTTTATATACTCATGAAAGAAAAATTTAAAGCCGACTTAGCTTACAGTTCAACTAATAATATCAAAAACCAGAAAAGGTACAAACAGATTCATTAAATTAGTTGGCCTTTTTAACCTGCTTAGTAGCTTTAATGAAGGTATTAATAACTTTTCTGCTTATTAAAGCTTTTAATCCAAATGGTTTTTTAATTTGTTTTTGAAGATCAGGAATAATTAAATCATCATCACAAAATTTAAATCTACGGGCTACCCCATTATCTATAGGAGTTTTAAGATAATTAATACCAAATGTATTGGTTGATTCTTCATCAAAACCAATATTGTTAACTTTAGATAATACCGGGTAAATTACTTTCAAGCGGTTCTCTGCCACATGAACCTGTAGTTGTACATCCCACGTAGAGATCTTCCCGGTTAGCTGTTTTCTAATCATCCTTCCCAAATCGTATCCTTCGGCATTTAACCGCTTGTTAAACCCTGGAGAATTATCCATTAAATTTTTCAATTCCCTGTGATCCCAGATTACATTTTTAAAGCGATCTGCCCATCCTGCCCATCCGTAGGAACAAAACCTTTTATAAACAATGGTATCGTATGAATAATGATTTACTTTAATAGGATAAACATATGCGGTAATGCAAAATACAGACTTCTTATTTCTGTAAAACGCCAATCCGTCCATTAAAAATTTAATGTAATTAGGAGAAACTATCAGGTCATCTTCCACAATGATAAACTCATCATAGTTATCACTTAAAAAAGTAAGGCCTTCCTGGAAATTCGGACCGGTACTATAGTTCCTGTCTCTGAAGTGTTTAATTACACTTTTAAAGCCTGTTATTGAATTAATATAATCACGGGTTTCAAGTACGCCATTTTTGTCATGCTCGCCTTTAAAACCATCACTAAAAAATACAATATCCAGCTGTTTACATTCAGGGTTTTTTAACAACGCATTTATACATTGTTTTAACTTATTTGCTCTGCTATAGCAAAATACACCTATAATTATTTTTCTTTCCATAGTAATAATTTATTATCCTTTAAATTTATCCCACATCACAGGAAACAATGTTTTCATCCATAGTTTGAAAAATGCAGCCGGAAGATGTAATGGGAAATGCAATTTTATAAACTGCAAATACTCCTTATAAGCTAATCCTTTAGGGCTTTTAAGATATTTTATCCGCTCACTTAAAGGCACCTGTCCCGATTTCCAGTTTTTACCATGATCGTCTGTACAATATCCCAGTATACCGGGCACTACAATTACTTTAAAACCGGCTTTTTTTGCGCGGAGCGAATAATCAAAATCAGCTATGCTATGTGTATAGCCAGGCGATAAAATCCCAATGCTTTTAACAATTTCATGAGGTACCAACATAATATTTGCGTTAGCCATATCACATTCCAGGTATTCATGATCACTATAAACATTAAAGCTTTGAACGCTACTTTTAGTATACAGTTGTTGCCCGCCATATGATATCTTCCCATTGGCATTATCCATTGTACTACCAATGCAAATGGCAGGTATAGCATGATCAGGGTTATTATAATAACTTAATAGTTGGGTTATTGCCGTATCTTTTAAAATGGTATCGTCATTAAGCAATAAATAATAGTCTGGTTCAATTTTTACAGCTTCGTTCCATGAGTTGCGCATCCCCCCTGCCCAAAAAAGAGAGCCGTTGCCATTAAATATATTAATTAATGGAAATTCCGTTTTAAGCGCCTCAATGGTACCATCAGTAGAGGCATCATCAGTTAAAAACACCTCCAATTTAACATCTTCATCAAATTTTTGACCATATAAACTCCTTAAGCAAGAAAGCGTTTTCTCCTTTCTGTTAAATGTGGCTAACAGTACTCCGATTTTCATCGCTTATGTGTTTAGTTAAATCCTCAGGTATTTTGAAGCAGCTTTCCTACAATCGGCGCTTTTTTTGCTCTTTTATGTAAAGCTCTGTAATAGCTTAATGAATAATACTTCATTTTCATAAGTGGAGACAAATAAGGGACTCCTAATGTTTTCGTTACATAATGCATATACTCATCATTGCTTATCAGCAATCCAAAGCCAGGCAACCTATTAATTAAATGATCATATAAGTCTGCCAAACCAAATGTTTTTTCTGAAGGCAAATGCCATACTACAAGGTTTACATCCGATTTTTCTACATTCCTGTAAAAAACCGGGTTGGTCCATATTCTTTTCATTAATGCCCGGCTTGGGCTGGCCTTAAAGCCATTTTTGTAATATAAATAGCTAAGTGTTTGGGCCTCTTCATTAAATTTTGGCAAGCCCAGTTCAAAGCGTTTAAGCATTTGGGGCCATAGCGTTAAAAAATCTGCAAATATTGTATTGATGTTTTTAGTAGTTGCCAGAAAAAACTCTCCTAAATGGTATCCTGGTATTTCATTAATTTCTTTACCTAATAGCGCTTCATATAAAACCTTCATATCACGCCTGCTCAATCCATGAATTACTAATTCCGTAGTACAGTCATCCTCAAAAGAAAGAAAGCCTTGCGCGCCGGCATTTTCAAATAGTACCTGTGCGGATTTAATAAAAATACAGTCCGAATCTAATATCATGTACATATCGTCGGGCTGCGTGCTGCTTTTAGTGATGTATTCAAGTATGGAAAATTCATAAAATTGATTTTGAAACATCTCAAAATAGCCCTTTGGCGTTTTATATTTAAAATCTGTAAAAACGGTTTCAACTTGTAAATCCGTCAGCATGTCACTTACTTTTTTACCGTCTACAACAGGTAACTGCTTTACATTAGTATATAAAATGTGTTTTTCGGTTTTATTAAAACGCTTGCTGGTTGCAAAAAAAAGCAGGATACATCTCCAATAAATATTTTGGTGTTTCTGGCCGGAAGATTTATGTCCGGTTTGAGGAAATATGCTCTCCTCCCCTTTCTCATCTGCACAAAACCAGGTACATATATGATTCATCAGCTTGTTTTTAGTGATTATTAAAAAATTACCGTTTCTTCCAATTGACTTTGCTCATAAGGCCGCTCCTGCCTATCATTTTCTTTAGCCAAATCTTTTTCTAAATAATATAAACATACACCAACGTGCCCCCAAAACATCAATGGCAATACATAACTAAATGAAAACAACAGACCTGAAAGTGAAAAAGCGACAAGTATGATAGATTCGCGGCTTAATTTTTTACTAAAAGCCTTAACCGATATATAAAACAAAAACCAATACTTTAACAAAAAACCTACTATGCCCTCGTAGAACAGCATTTCTACGAAGCCCTCATGAAAATGCTGGCCGGATTTTGGCGGCCACCAGTCAACCAAAGGGTTTGGCATATTAAAACCCTCAAAGGTCCACCCAAAAATTGGCCGTTGTAAAAACAATGACATATAAACCTCCCGCTGATCTTCCCTGAATTTACCCGTTCCTCCCTCTCTCGTTGGATTTAATATCTCACTGAAACGATCGGAAAGCAGATCAGTAAATCCGGGCGCCACCTGCGTAAGCACCATACCTGCCACACCTATCAGAATTAAAAAAACAATTGCCAGGTTAAAAACTTTAGGAACCGTAATAAGCCGGTTTCTCATCATTAATAATAAAAACACCAGGAATGCGAAAATTGAGCTCGCCCAAACCGATCTGTGTTGATGAATAAGAATGATAACCACACAAAACATGAACAGCAGAAAGTGCTTTAATTTATAAGTCTGTAAAAACTTGCTGAAATACCATAACAGTGGAATGATCATCATTAATATAGACTGGGCGTGAATAATACGGCTGTCGCCAGAGAACGGACCGTAATCATCCATATCAACACTGGCCAGGCTAAAGGAAAAACCTCTGCCATAAACAATCATTATTATAACATATACACATAGATAAAATTTAGCCAGGAACTCTAAAAAGTCAAGCTCCAATGACCGGCAAACACATTTGATATAAATAGTAAAAACAACCGGGAACAATATGGTGAACATGGTAAATTGCTCAAACAGGTTATTATATTTAAAAAGCGACTCAAATACTAACCTTAGCATAACTAAACAAAACAGGCCTATATATATTTTTTCATTTCTTTTTAAATTGTTGAAATTATAAATGACCAAGCCGAAGATCAGCAGGCTCATGATTTTTTCAAAAGCAAGCAGAATTACTGAATTTGGCAAAATCAGCCAGGAAAATATATTTTCCATTAGCAGGTAACTGAGAAATATCGCCAGAAACTCTTTCAGGTAAAATTGATAACCAAATATTTTAATAATACGGTTCATTTTATGACAATCCCGGGTTTACTAAGAATACATAATGATGTATTTATGCCTTTCTCAAATTCAAATAATTAAAAACCTTATTCTTTACTTTTGGAAACAAATGCGTTAGCTGCAACAGACTTAAAAAGGTATTTAGCATAACCACCTTAATGTTATTTCTATCGTCAATCCATTCAATTTTTCTCTCCCCTCTTAAATACATAGTTTGAAGGGTTTCCTCTTTTTCCGGAACTATGGCTCTATATATTTCTGCTTTTTTATCAACCAGCTCTTTATTGATATATCCCAGGTGTTTTAGCCTAAAATTTGTACCCATCTTTAGTCCGCCTATGCCCTTAACATTAGGTGAGTCGATAATTAAATCCTGGAAATAACCAGATGGGGATTCTCTCCACATAATACGATCGTGCCCTGAAGAATAATTTAATCTAAACCATGATCCGGCGAAATATTTTCGGTCAATAAAATGAAACCGCCTGAAAGCGTATTTATTTACAAACTTGTTATTCATTAGCTTATCAAAATGTTGCCTGGTAAGCTGGGGCTCAAACAGTTCATCCACATCAAGCCATAAACACCAATCCGGATTACGCCTGCGTAAACGTTCATATAATATGTTTTTATCTCTGCCTTCTTTATAACCTTCTTTTTTGATGATATCAACAACTTTTGGATGAGCCTTTAAAACCTCATAAGTTCCGTCTGTTGAACCATTATCTAATACCACAATTTCATCAACAAGCTTTTCAAAACACGCAAGCCATTCATCAACAAAAAAAATTCCATCCTTTACACGGAGCATGACTACTAACTTTGCCATAGATTACTAAATATTAGTTCATAATTATTATTGGTTTTTTAACTCACTTTATAATATTCTGCTCCTTTTCATAAATGGGTTAAACGGCTCAT
>JAQBOY010000147.1 GCA_028287805.1 Mucilaginibacter sp. | reverse complement strand
TGCTTACTCACCAGCCAATACTGTATTTACTGCTATACCAAAAACAAACCGTTTCACTGTTAACCCAAAGCTGTTTTTGTATTTAGATGATAAAAATACAGGATGGGTTGGCGTCAATGCAACTTATGAAAACAGGTTTGGGGGTGATAAACAGGTGGTAGATGGGAACGCGGACAATCAACACCAATATTTTGAGCGTAATGAAACTTATCGCTTTTCTACTCAATTATCATTTACACATAAAATAGATACGGTAAGTCAGTTTAATTTTAAAAACACCATTGGTTATTTCGACCGCAGATTAGCGGAGCATGCATATAATTTTCATGCCAAACAAACTTCTTCTTATACCGAAGCAAATTATGTTTACAATGGTAAGCGGGCTAATTGGGTTGCAGGTGCCGATTTATGGACGGATTACTTAACCGTTCCTTATCCTTATCAGCAATTAGGATATACAATAAACACTTTAGGGGCATTTGTACAAAATACCTATAAAGTTACCAAATGGTTTTCAGTTGAAAGCGGACTGCGTTTAGATTATAATACCCCCGCCCCCAATAATCAGCGGAATGGTTTGTTTTTACTACCACGCATAAACGCTCTGTTTAAAATGAATGAACATCTGACCAGCAGGATTGGCGGCGGTATGGGATACAAAATGCCAACCATATTTAATGATCAAAGCGAGCAGCAGGGTTATGAATATATTCAACCGCTGTCAATTACCCATACCAATGCAGAAAAATCATCTGGAGCTAACGGAGACATTAATTACCGTAATGTAGTAGGTGATGCAATTGTCAACATCAACCAATTGTTTTTTTATACAAAGGTTAATCAGCCCCTTATTTTGCAAAATAACACTTTTATAAATGCACCGGGGAATCTGAATACCAGGGGTACGGAAACAAACATTAAAATTTTAATGGATGAGTTAGGTTTCTATTTCGGCTACACTTACACTGATGCGAAGCAACATTTTAATGGCAATACATTTCCGCAAACTTTAACACCTAAGAATAGAATAAGTGCAGATGTTACTTATGAAATTGAAAAAAGTTTCAGGGCAGGTGTCGAAGGCTTTTACAACAGCCAACAAATTTTATCTGACGGCACTACCGGCAGGGGGTATTATACTTTTGGTTTACTGGTGCAAAAAATGTGGAAGCATTTTGATCTATTCATCAACGGTGAAAATTTAACTGACCAACGGCAAACCAAATGGGGAAGCATATATACCGGCTCAATAACAAACCCGGTTTTTAAAGATGTTTATGCACCGTTAGATGGAGTTGTTGTTAACATAGGCATTAAAATTAAAATACTGCAATAGAAAGTGACTTGCCGGCAGCGATTTACATGTAAAATTTGCATTAATTTTTAGTAAAATTATCCTCCGGTATTCCAACAGATTACTGCATTTACACATTTTAAACAAATCAATTAAGTTAATAATTTCAACCAACGCGACATATTTATTCCACTTTTTCTTTAGTTCGAAAAATCAGTTCAGATAATTTCCTTACTTTAGCCCTAATGACGCCTATAACATCCAAACTACCCCAGGTAGGTACTACTATATTTACAACTATGTCGGCTTTGGCAACAGAAGTTGGGGCTATTAATTTGTCGCAAGGCTTTCCGGATTACGATAGTTCGCCACAATTAATAGAATTGATCAATAAAGCCATGAAAGATGGCCATAACCAATATGCCCCCATGGCTGGGGTGATGGCATTACGCGAAGAAATTGCGCATAAAGTTGAAAAATTGCATGGGGGAAAATATGACCCAGATACGGAAATAACCATTACGGCAGGCGGAACCCAGGCTATATTTACAGCCATTAGCGCCGTAATCAACCCTAACGACGAGGTAATTATATTTGAACCTGCTTTTGACTGCTACGCCCCTGCTATTAAACTCATGGGCGGCATTGTAAAATCATTGGAACTGGAACCACCTGATTACCGCATTCCCTGGAACATGGTTAGGAAGCTGGTAAATAACCGTACAAGATTAATTATCCTTAACTCTCCGCATAACCCTACTGCAACCATTCTGCATAAGGAAGATATTGAGGAGTTAAGCGCGATTGTAAAAAATCAGGATATTTTGATATTGAGCGATGAGGTGTATGAGCATTTAATTTATGATGGCGAAACACACCATAGCATGGCCCGTTATCCTGAACTACAGCAGCGCAGTTTCATTGTAGCTTCCTTTGGCAAGCTATTTCATGCCACAGGCTGGAAGGTTGGCTATTGCCTCGCCCCTGCTTACCTGATGCAGGAATTTAGAAAGGTACATCAGTTTTTAGTGTTCAGCGTTAACTCGTCTATGCAATATGCCATGGCTGAATATTTAAAGAATGAACGTGTCTATTTAGATCTTCCTGAATTTTTTGAGCAAAAAAGAAATTATTTCCGTAGCGGTATCAAGCAAACTAAATTTGAATTATTACCTTGCTATGGCTCGTATTTCCAATTTGTCAGCTATAATAAACTAACAGATGAAAGCGATACGGACTTTACATTACGGTTAACGAAAGAAGCTGGAGTAGCTTGTATCCCTACTTCTGTTTTTTATACAAAGGCAACAGATCATCATATTTTGAGATTCTGTTTTGCCAAAAAACAAGAAACGCTGGATGAAGCCGTTAATAGATTAATAGGTTTTAAACCCTGAATGGAATTGTTACGTAATAGTTAATGCGAAAATTATGGATAATCTGAAGATCACTTTGTTCCAGGGCTACCTTTTTTGGGAAAAACCAGATAAAAACCTCCAGAATATTTCTCTGAGATTATCTGGCATACGTGAAAAAACCGACCTGATCATATTACCGGAAATGTTTAGTACGGGTTTTACTATGAATGCAGCGGAATTAGCTGAACCAATGAACGGGAAAACAATGCAATGGATGCATAAAATAGCCGCTCAATATGATTGTGTGGTCACCGGAAGTTTAATTATAACAGAAAAAGGTAAATATTATAACCGGTTGGTATGGATGCGCCCAGATGGCAGCTATAACTGTTATGATAAAAGGCACTTGTTTGCTTTAGGAAAAGAAAATGAAACTTATACTCCCGGCACAAAGAAACTGATAGTTGAATTAAAAGGATGGAAAATTTGTCCGGTTATTTGCTATGATCTGCGTTTCCCGGTATGGTTACGTAATGTGGAGGAAGCTTATGATCTGCTGTTAATTGTAGCCAACTGGCCCGAACGCAGGGCTTTGCACTGGCGCACACTAATACCTGCACGTGCGGTTGAAAACCAAACCTACGTAATTGGTGTGAACCGGGTTGGGCATGATGGCAATGAGATCTATCATTCGGGCGATTCAACCTGTATTGACCCTAATGGTAACGTAGTATATTATAAACGTGATGAGGAAGACGTTTATACGTTTACTGTAAATGCTGACGAACTGATTAAAGCACGGCGGGCCTTTCCTTTTTTAAAGGACGCAGATAAATTTGAAATTCTCTGAGTATTAGCTGAACAGGAATTAAAAGATTTTTCTGACACATAAATCCCAGCTTCCGGTTCAGCTATTTATGCTAATTTTACCAACCAATTATTCATTTCAATGAGGCACTTATCCCGCTGTTCATTAGTCGGCTTTATGCTACTTTTTGCAGTTTCATCGCATGCACAGCGAAAAAAGGATTATACTAAATATGTTGATCCTTTTATTGGTACCGGCGGCCATGGCCATACCTACCCGGGGGCAGTATTGCCATTTGGAATGGTACAGTTAAGTCCAGACACCCGTTTAACAGGTTGGGATGGATGCTCAGGCTATCATTATACAGATACCACAGTTTATGGATTTTCGCACACCCATTTAAGCGGTACAGGTATTGCCGACTATTGCGATGTGCTGTTTATGCCAACCACTGGCGAGGCCCAATTTAAAAACACTGACTATCGCTCCGGCTTTCAAAAGAAGAATGAGGCAGCATCACCCGGATATTATAAAACCAGGCTTGATAAATACAATATAGATGTTGAGCTTACTGCTACTACACGTGCAGGTATGCACCGGTATACTTATCCAAAAACTACACAAGCTAATATTATTATTGACCTGCAGCACCGCGATGAGGTACTCGACTCATGGATAGAAATTTTGAATGATCATGAAGTACGTGGATATCGCAGATCTAAAAGCTGGGCAAATGACCAGTCCGTTTATTTTTACGCGAAATTTTCAAAACCATTTAAGACTTATGGCATAGCTGTTAATGATCAGCTGCAGAACGGCAAAAAGGCCGAAGGAAAGAATATTAAATTATATATCCGGTTTGACAACCCGGGTGAAGTGATCTCCAAAGTAGGTATATCAGCTGTAAGCGCTGATGGCGCGCTAAAAAACCTGGATACTGAAATTCCCGATTTTGATTTTAAACGCGTACAAAAAGAGGCTAAAGAGGCCTGGAACAAGGAACTATCAAAAATACAGGTTGAAGGCGCCGCTCCGGCCCCGGTAAATGAGATGCCCGCGCTAAATAATTTAAATAGTGGTTATCCGCCACGGAAGTCGCAACCAGTCAAAAAAGTAGTTGTGCCCGATTATGCAAAAATCAAGCTGACTACCTTTTATACCGCTTTATATCATTGCATGCTGGCTCCTAATATTTATAGTGATGTTGATGGGCAATATCGTGGCCTCGATCAAAAAATCCATACTGCGCAGGGATTTAATTATTACACGGTATTTTCTTTATGGGATACCTTTAGGGCCGAAAACCCTTTGTTAAATTTAATTGACCGCAAGCGAACGCTTGATTTTGTTAAAACATTTTTAGCCATGTATGAGCAGGGTGGCTTGCTGCCAATATGGCCGTTGGCATCTAACGAAACGTATTGTATGGTGGGCAATCACGCTATTCCGGTTATTGTAGATGCCTATGCAAAAGGTATAAGGGATTTTAATGCCGATGAAGCGTTTACCGCTATGAAAGCAGCGGTAAACCGAAATCAGTTTGGCTTGGATAGCTATCGGAAAAATGGCGCTGTACTGGCTGATAATGAAGCTGAGTCTGTTTCAAAAACACTGGAATATGCTTATGATGACTGGTGCATTGCGCAAATGGCTAAAATGCTGAATAAACAACAGGATTATGTTGAATATATTCAGCGTGCCCAGTACTGGAAAAACATGTATAATAACCAAAACGGCTTTATGCAGGCCAGGGTAAATGGTGGCTGGTATACGCCTTTTGAACCAACCGAAGTAAACCGGAACTTCACCGAAGGTAACTCCTGGCAATATACCTTTTTGGTTCCGCAGGATGTGGAAGGTTTGATTGGCCAGATGGGTGGGAAGGAAAATTTTACCACCAAACTGAATGAATTATTTACAACCAATTCGAAGTTAAGCGGTGTTCAACAGGCTGATGTTACCGGCTTGATAGGACAGTACGCTCATGGTAATGAACCCAGTCATCATATGGCTTACCTGTTTAACTTTACTGATGAGCCAAACAAGACCCAGTATTATATTAATAAAATATTGGATGA
>JAQBOY010000471.1 GCA_028287805.1 Mucilaginibacter sp. | reverse complement strand
TTAACCAGGAAAGTTTCATCAAAAAAAGCTTTTTGGTTCGTCATACTGCCTGCGGACAGATCTGTATAAATGGTATTATTTTGACTGGCCATTGGGACATTCCCGAAAATAGTAGAAACATTTTCAGTAGGCATTGGGGTAAACAAAGTTTGGGTGTTATTAAACGTTAAGGTACTTTTTAATAGCCTGAATTGCGGCTGTGTTCGTTGGTACTGGTCAAATGCCTGTTGGGTAAGGCCCGTTAAATTATTGCCAAACATTCTTTTCAGTATAGCATAAGTGTTAACTGATTTTTCGTATTCAATAGTTCCGCTGGTAATAAAATGAGCATGCTGCGCCAATAAAACATTCACGGTTAATAATAAGCAGGCAAAGGTGATCGCGATTCTTTTCATGTGATTATTTTTTTGCCGGTATGGTACCGAATTTTGTAAAGTCCCAGCTAACTGAGAACAAAAAATATCTTTTTATACCGTTGGTAGTAGTTTGTGTGATGTTACTGCCGGATATACTTCTGTTAAAATTTATGTTTTGATTGAGCAGGTCATTAACCCCAAGTAATAACCTAAGTTTATCTTCCTTTAAAAATGTTTTACTTATTGAGGCATTCCATATCGTTTTGTATTGTGCTGCAAAAGCCTGTGTCCTGGCTGTGTAATTATAATTGATATCTGAAGATATTATAAATTTAGCGGGCAGGTAATAAGAACCAGATCCGAATGTTCTGAACCCCGCTGCGTTGTTATTGCTCTGCTGCTGTAACGAAAATTCATTGATGGTATACTGAGGGCCCGCGTTAGTATAAAAGCTATATTTTTTAGCAACGTATTTTGATAGCTGCAGCAATGCCCCATAAGTATAAGTTTTTGACCGGTTTAACTCGCCGTTAATGTAACTATAACTAATATTGCCATAAGTATTTAAATTTAAACCTATATACATATCTATCGGGCTTATTTTATACCCTTTGGAAAAATACACTGAATAGTTATAGGGGCTTTTATTGGAGAGGTTAACATATTGAGTAGTAGTTTTACCCGAAGCCACGTTAGTAGTAGTATTATTTACAATAGCATCCGTAATAAAGGAATAATTACCATACAAGTAAACGTTAGAACCGCTTAAAACTTTATATGAATTATAGTTGACGTTAAAATTATTGCTAAAAGAGGGCTTAAGATTAGCATTACCCACCGTAATATATAAAGGATCGGTGTTTACCAGCACCGGTTGAATCTGGTCAATATTGGGCTGGGTATTACTACCACTATAATTAAATGTAACTGCTTTTTGCTGCGATGGCTTGTATTGGAACATAGCCTGGGGAAGCCAATTAATAAAATCGCGCTTGTAAACAATCCCGGTATATTCATCTACCTGCTTAAAATTCACGTCGGATACCTTGGTGCCGAAATTAAATATAATCTTATTTTTATAGCTATAATTTAGGATGGCTCCGGCCTGATTGGTTAACTGGTTAAATTTATAGTTATTGCTGTACGCTTTGTTAAAAATATCATATTTTCCGGGTGCCGACTGGTCGAATGATTTCCTGTCCTGCGTGCTGTTATTAATCCCTAAGCCGTAGTTTACCGCTATTGAGAAAGTCTTTGAAAGCGGTTCGGTATAGGTCATATTACTGTTTAATACTGAACTGACCGTATTATTTGTTTTGTATTGGTTTACATTCTGCACGCTATCCTGTACCCCGGCTGTATAAAAATCAGTTTCTGATATTAAATAACCTTTTGTTTGATTGCTATTATAGGCCTCACTGACGTTCCAGGAGAATGTACGGCGGGGCTTGTTGAATTTTTTGGTATATAAAGCACTGGCATTAAATACCTGCTGATCGCCATTATTAGTAATGTTCCGGCTTTGACGGTTGATCAAACTGCCAATACTGTCTGTACTTTGAGATAAATAATTATCCCTCACCCTGAAGTTCTTTATGGTACCATCAGCTGCAATTTTCAAATTAGCTGAAGTATCCAGTTTTACCTGGTAAATAGCATCCAGCTTCTGGCGAAAGGCATAATTATCAAAAGTTTGGCTGGAGTTTCTATTGATCTGCCCGGTTGGTAAACTTTGCTGTGTTGTTGTAGTGGTGAGGCCGTTAACTTCTATTGAACCCAACTTATAATTAGTGTTAATAGATTCTTTATCACCATTCCATTTCGTGTCATAATGTACGCCCCCGGTGCGGGCCAAAGGCTGCCCTCTACCATCATAGGTACCACTATAAGAGTCGAGGTCATTACTGCTATAAGCCGATATAGTTATACTTCCGTTATCATTTATCTGTACATTATTGGCTGCACCCAAATTACTGTTATCCTGAAACCCCAGGCCTGTTTTTCCGTCATTCGCTACGGTAGCATAAGCAGAATATTTTTCTTTCGCTTTAAACCGGTTAAAGATAAGTTGCCCTTCATAATAACCATTGGTTCCAATTCCTGCCACTTCCTTACCAAAAATACCGCTTTTCTTGTCCTCCTTTAATTTAATATTAAGCGTGCGTGTTTTTTGCCCGTCGTCTATCCCGGTAAAGGCCGCCTGATCGCTTTTTTTATCATAAAGCTGTACTTTATCTACCATATCAGCCCTTAAATTTTTAGTGACCAATGTGGGGTCATCACCAAAAAATTCTTCTCCATCTACCAATACTTTATTTACAGCCTGCCCATTGGCCGTAATTTTACCATCCTTATCCACCTGTATGCCCGGCAACTGCTTTAACAGGTCCTCCACTTTATCATTGGGCTGTATCACATAGGCTTTGGCATTAAATTCTGTAGTGTCTCCTTTTATTTTTATAGCGGTAACCTGGCCCTTTATCATTACCTCCTGCAAAATCTTCGCTTTAAGCCGCATGTTAATACTGCCGAATTCATGTGAAGGATGAGCGGCATCCAGCGTAAATGTTTCCACATAGTCGGCATAATCGGGATAGGACATTAACAGTATAAATTTCCCTTGTGGCAGGCCATTAAAGGAAAAAC
>JAQBOY010000136.1 GCA_028287805.1 Mucilaginibacter sp. | reverse complement strand
ATTTCGATAACTTCTGATCCGGGCAATCTTATCCCATCTGCCGGCGCCTATTTTGAGTTCGACGGCGGTATGCAGGTAATGTGTGTATCATTAGCCGCGGCCACCATTTATGCAGTGGGCCAGGTGGTAGTAAGGATAAGTGCAGACACAAAAACTGGTCCGGCCCTATACCTAAAAATGGGTTTCGGGGTAGAGCTTATGGTTGGGCTTCCTGTTGTAGGCAATGTTTCGGTAACCTACGTGGTAGGTATTGAGATGAACCTTACTACTGTAGAAATAAAAATAGCGGCGTTCATGTTATTTAAAGGAGAGGCTGATTTGCTTGGTGGCCTGGTTGATATTACAATTATGATCGAAGCTTCAGGTACGGTTGACAAAAGATTCGGCGGATCAACGAACCTCATTGCACAGGTAACCTTCGCTATTGATATCAGTATCTTCCTCGTGATCGACATTAGTTTTTCTAAATCCTGGGCGGAATCAAGACAGATTGCTTAATCCCTCACAAAAAAATTCGTTATGTTAACAAAATCTAAATTAACCATATTAACATTCCCTCAGGAACTGAAGGGAAATGTGCTATCATTTAATGCGCTGATCATCCCCAGAAATATTGACCCCTTATTGCCGCTCATTACAGGCCTTGGAGGAGGCGTACCGGACGCGCCTGCATTTGCCGCCGCCAACCTGGTAATGCAAGCAAAGGTGATACCGGACCTTTCTGAATTCCCGAGCGACATGGTAGCATCAACTCCATTTCCATTAATGGGTATTGGGATACCCGCAACAGCTATTGATGTATTCACCACGCTGGCTATTAAATTTGATATTTCTGTAACCGGGGATAAAGCACCGGATGCTGTTTCAAATCATTACATCAAAAAATATTTGCCGTTAACATACCGTAATGCGTTTAATTTTACCAACCCGCGTACAAAGTATGCAGTTACCGATGAAAGTTATGAATGTGCCGTACGTGACGGTAAAATTAATGAAACCTTTCCCGCTTCCGATAAAACGGCAGTAAGCTGGGGACAGGTATTTGCCTACATTTTACGCCATCCTGACCTGGCACGGGCAGCTGGTTTTTTACAATCCGGCACTATTACTCTTAACCCTCCTGATATCTATAAAAATGGTGGATGGCTATATGTTGACATCGCCGATACCAGCGACTTTTTTGTGCAGTCGCAAAAGGAACCAAGCCTTATAAAAAAGTATGCAGCGCGCATACCTGCACTCACTGTTGGTAAAGACCGTAATATTTTTGCGGCTGTACAGTTCCCGGTTTTAACGCCGTCGAACCCGGTACCAGCCGGAAATTTTGACAAGATATTTCTCGAAGCCAGCGAATATGATACCGGTTTTGCAAAAATTGTTCATACTTACCAACCTTTAAATGGAAATTTATTAAAGGAATTCGAAGACCCCGAATCATTGCCCCGTAAAGATCTTGGAGTTAGGTTAGGCTGGGATGATGAGCAGTTGCTGATATGGCATAACCGCCAGATGGCAGAAGACCCTGATAAACCCATTGGCAGTGGAGAAAGGGTGGATGCACCAATGGGTGTAAGTAAATATCGGATAGATACCCGCTTAGCCGTGCCCTCCGGCCAGCTTCCCAATGCCTGGACCTCCCTGGCAAAAGTAAGGGCTAAAACAAGTCTTGAATTAGGCCTGGTGCATTTAACAGATGCAAATGCTGAGCTTGAATTTGGTACAGAAGTGTATCCTTCACAATTGGACGGAAATATCAACAGCAACTTTTGGTTACCTTCTTATTTTACCCAATGGACAGGCAGATCATTGGTTTTACCCGATGAGGAAGCGGCTATTTTGCACAATGCTGCCCGCGCCGGGGTACAAATTAACGAAACATACGAGGCCGTTGGACTTAGAAAAGATCAGATAATCAATGTAGGAGGAGTGCTTAAAATAGCTGATCTCCCTGAGCTTCCCGGTGAGCCAGCTCTTGACCTGCGCTATGGAAAAGCATATGATTTTAGAGTAAGATTGGCCGATTTTACCGGCGGCGGGCCCATAGCTACAGATGAACCCAACCCGGATAACCAGGGGCCAGCTCCAATTTCCACTTTACATTTTAAAAGATACATTGCGCCGGAGAAGGTGATCTTTCCTGATAATCCGGGTGACGGGACTGATTTTACAGGAAATACGATAAATATTGCCAGACCCAGGCTGGGTTATCCGGCTGTAGTTTTTACAGGAAAATACAAAGATCCTATTACCCTTTTACAGGCGGATGCTGATAAAGCGCTGAGTGTGCCTGACATTACTATCCCAACTAAAGGGAAACCGGGCAGGGACTTTGGTTTGCCTGATCCGGATGTTGACAGGGTAGAGATAACCGTTGAGGTGAAAAGTTTGTTAATGGATAACCAATTATCATCCAATGGCAGGGAAGCATATATTCAGCTTTACCAAACTCACCGGAACTTCCCGGTTGATTTTAAGGCCAAATTGGATATACCGATTGTATTTAAAGATGCTAATGTGCTAAGCCTGGGTGATTCTGCCGACCTGCTGCCTTTGGGACTTAACCCCGGCGATATTGATATAATTGACGAAATAATATTACCTACATCGCGGGATATCCGGATTACCCTAAGAGCTGTTTGCCAGCCGGATATGAATTATTTTGGCTCCACCCTGAGCTATAGTGGGTTGCCGTTAAGTTTCTTAATGCGCCAGGAATCTGCCGTTGAAACGAATTTGTTTGCGGGTACCGGGCCAGATGAACAGCTACAGGCTGTTTACCTGCAGCCCGATGCGGCACCGATAGCAGCTAATGAAGCTAACGTTACTAAAATTATTTTGGGCGATTTGAATAGCAATAATCCGCCCGACCTGATACAGCGCTTTGCTACACAAGCGGGCATACTCAACAAAAACTATACTTTGGTTGGCCGGCCAGGCCGGCAAATACAGTTTGGCTGTTCCAAAGCTATCCGCCATTCTTTATCTCCCGATGGCACCAATATTACTTTTTCTACTAAAAGCGATCTGCTTAACCACTGGCTTGTGGCAATTAAGTTGATATTAAACCGGGATTGGACATGGGATGCAATGGCTGTTGACAGCTTTTTAATAACCCGTATTATGAAGTTTAAGGCCGACGGGCCAATAACTGCCGCAGACACTCCTGTTGATGTAGGGCACCTCAGGCTGGGTAATTCAGCAAATATTAATTCGCTGAATAATCCCGACAGGTTGCAAATGGACCTAATGTTTATTGATGCTGTGGAGCCTAAACCATTGGGCAATAATTTCCCGGATATTATTGAGTTGCAATACCAGGTAATCCCGCAATTTAAAATCAGCCCTCCGCCTGTATCAGACAAACCATTGGCTTTGAATATCGAACTGCCGGTTACCACCAACCCTTCACAAATACCCGAACTGGCTTCAGCCGGTATCGCCTTATCGCCCTATATATCTAAAAATAATTATTCGGCTACCGAAGCACGTGAAAAATACCTTTGGCTGGAGTTTAAGGATGCCCCGGCAGACCCTAATGACAGCTTTTACATTCGCTTGCTGAATTATGCTCCAGATCCCTTGTTGGCAAATGTGTCATTTGATTTATTAGAAAACACCCAGGAACCCGCTTTACCCATTGACCCTGAATTGATACGCGTGATAACTTCAGGTAACGATACTGACGATAAGGCCGGACTGGATGCCATGCAGGAAATGACACCCGCTGTTGGCTCAGATAAACACTTTTTAATTCCTTTGCCTCCGGGCTTAAATGCTGCTTCGCCTGAACTGTTCGGGATGTTCACCTATGAGATGCGGGTGGGGCATAAAAAAATATGGAGCACCGCCCAAGGGCGCTATGGGCGGCCGCTGCGCGCAACTGGCGTTCAGCACCCTGCCCCAACCTTATTTTGCACCGTTACACGTAATGAAAAGCTGATCGAAGTTTCTGCCCCGCATGCTATGGCGGTATTAAATGGCCGTAATGTTACCGCCAAACCGCCAAAGACAGAAATATGGGCCTTGCTATATGCCCAGGTAATACAGGCAGATGGACTGGCATACCGGAATATATTGCTGGGTGAAAAAATGCTGATTACTTTAAATGCAGACCGTAACAAAGTATTCAGGATAAACAAGGATGCTGTGGTTTATTCGGCCATGAACTGGTCGAATAAAGAAGTGGAGCAGGTATTGGCGTTGATGGGATTGCCCATTGATTCGCCACTGAGTGTACTGTGTGTGGAGATGATGCCTAAGCCTGAAACCTATCTTACTATAGCCGATGAGCTGAAGCAATCCTTAGCTGACGCAAAGCCCAATGCTGCTAAAAATGCAGTACTGCAAACGGGTTCAGACAGCCAATTGGCTGCTTCGGAAAATAACGCTTATGTTTCAGATGCCAATAACAGCCCTCTTGGCAGATCCTTGGGGCAATATAGAATATTGCGTACTTCCCCCCTTACTAAAGTGCCGTATGTATGTTGTACATAACCGTATTCTTTTGAAAATGGGAGGCTGTTTATGGCTAATAGGAAGAGAAATAGCTGTAAGTGTTATTAGGCAGGCTTTGATGATTTAGATCGGGAAGAGCAGGCCGGTTATCGTTCTTTATTTACCCTGTTTTCAAGATCGGGGCAATGATTTTTAAACCATTTAAATGGTTGATTTATAGAATCAGCTGTTTCTTAGAGCCGGTGCAAATTAATATAAACCTTCAATTAATCTAACCGCATGCAGGAGTCTGGCATTAGCAAATTCTTTTTTCCACAGGATAACTATGGACAGCCATTGATAGAGATTGACTCTGGTGGCAACAACATATTTGTGATAAGCGACCTGCACCTGGCCTCAGGAATAAATACAAGCAGCAATTACGAGGGGACTGAAAATTTTTTTGCTGATCAATCATTTATACGATTTATAGATCAACTGGAAAATAAGCATCCTTCGGTCAAATCATTGCTGGTAATCAATGGCGATTTTATCGATTTTTTAAGAATATGTGACTACCCGGCTTTGGATAAGGATTTTTCTGATTGGGAGAAAATGCTGAGCATCGTCGGAATTTCCAAACCACAAAAAGAACTTCGTGATTCAATTGTTAAAAAAGAGAAAGAATTCGGACTGCGGACTAATGATTATAAATCCGTGTGGAAAACCCACATTTGTATTTTGGGCCACAAAAATCTGTTTGAGCGGCTTGCTTTATGGGTGTATAATGGCAATAGATTAATTATCACCAAAGGCAATCACGATTTGGAATGGTATTGGGCTCCTGTTCAAAACTATCTGCAATATTACCTGGCAAAGTTGCTTTCCCAAAAACTGCATTTGCCAATAGAAAAACTGCTGCCCTTAATTATCAGTCATACCACGTTTGCGGATCACTCCATCATCATTGATAAAAAAATTTATATTGAACACGGCCATTGCTACGAAAACACAACAGCTGTAAAAGGCAATGTACTTAGTGATAATCAGCGAGAGCTAAACCTGCCGTTCGGCTCCTTTTTTAACCGGTACTTAATTAATAAAATTGAACTGGTTTACCCTTTTATTGATAATGTAAGGCCACGGCAAAACATCCTGCTGGTATTGTTAAGGGAGCGGTTTCCACTTGCCCTGAAAATGATTTTTTGTTACGTGCCTTTTATCCTTTTGCTCATCCCGAAGAAAATGTGGTGGGAAATTTTTAAATATGCCATTACTTTTATACTGATCATCATTTTACCGCTTGTTATTACCGGGTTCGCTATTTACAAAAGCCTGCCCCACGGCTCTCATCCAAAAGGTGATACATCCTGGCTTTTACAGCAAATACTAAATACAGCTAAAAACCTCGGCTTCCTTTTCCTATCCTACTTATTTGGCCGGATTATGGCACTGGTTAAATTAAGCGGACCGAACAGCTTTGTTTCTTATGCCGAAAATATCTTAAAAAATAATAATGCCCTGGAAGTGGTCACCTTCGGGCATACACACAACCCCGAACAAAAGAATTTTAACGGGAAATGGTATTTCAATACCGGCACCTGGATGCCGGTTTTTGAAGCGTCGTCTGCCCATATACGTATTGATAAAACCTACACGTTTTTGCAGCTTGGTCATGATAATAACGGGGCATTAATAATCCATCCTTTACAACGCTGGAATGATGATGCTTTACGTGATGATTACTTACCACTAATTGAAAACGACTAATTATGGAAACAAAAATTTAACTTTTTTAATCCTTAACAAAAAACTTAAACGCTATGTCACAAAAATGGACTTTCGAAACTCTTGCCCAATGCGACAAGGCCACATTGGAAAAAATATTACTGAATGGAAAGCCGCCGGATATAGAAAAATTAAACGGATACATATACTGCGGATGGAACCACGAGTGGATAGGAAAAATATCTGGCGAAAAATTTAAAAAAGGCTTTTATAAAAGAAATGGCGCTAATTACGGATATAACGAAACGGTGGTACAGGATGGCCAGAAATACCTTGGGCAATGGGAAGTAGGCTTGCATAAAGTAAGGCCCAACCAATTAGGATATTTTCGGGTATCTTATGTAAAAGATGAACCATATCATAAATTATATGAGCCATATATGCACCTGGCGCATTTTAATTATGATATACCAATTCATAAGTTAACCCTTAGTTTTTTTAGGGTGATACGTGATTTTGTAGTATTACCAAACGAAGGTGATCATAGTTTAATGCTTTGCAAAGCCTACCTGCGCATTAGTGAAAATATAAATATTTTTTATTGCTATTTTTTATTAGGTCACCCGGAAGAAATAAGATACCAGCCATGGTAAAAACCAAAGGTAAAGAAAGGGTCTGTTAAATAAATTTTACATAAAACCTAACGCTATGAAACGTGAATTGGTCCAGGAAGAAAAGCACCTAAAGTCTTTTTTGAAACTACTTATTGTATTGGCTGTGCTTACGCTCTTTTTTCACTTTTTTCCTAAATTAACACCATCCTTTTTGGAGACTGCAGCAGCAAATTCTTATGCGCTGCTATCCGGTGGGTCTGCATTACAAGGATTTTTAATTGTCCTTTTACTGGCATTAGCTATTGGCGATGTACGCCGTTTTAGCCCTTTGATACGTTTGTTTAAATGGATGCTGGCAGTAGCCACAATATGGACAGCCATACAATGGATTCGCGGTAACGAGCCTACTTATGGTACCACGCATTTATGGCAGCTAATTATTTATGCCACTGTTTTTGTTTGTATTTGGATATTGTTCAGGGCGGCAGGCATGGCAAGGTATAATTTAAAGTACTTATCTATTCAGCAATTTCAAACGTTACAGGCACTGGCCGAGGTTTGCATATCCGGAGACGTGGATATTTATAAGCTACAGATAGAACCCATACAAGTGGCGGCCAACGTGGACACTTATCTTATCAAATTTAAAGCCAGCAACAAATGGGTAATGAAATTAGTGCTTACGGCTATTGAAATATATCCGCTATTATCATTAAATCCACTATTAAGCCTTATGCAGCCGGCTGCAAGGCTTAAATTTTTGAAAAGAAGATTTACCGATCTTGAATACCAAAGTGTTCCACGCTGGTACGGTGAGATAGTACAGGCCGCTATACGTATGAGCAAGCAACTGTGCTTTATGGGTTATTATAGTGACCCTGCTGTATATGAAAGTATAGGTTATGTACCCTATTCTAAAAGAAAAGATATAAATGAAAGGATAAGACAATTCCCAGGTACTAACTCGCAATCACTTTCACTGAAAGTGTTAGAAGAAACCGATGTGAAAACCAACGAAATAACTGCTGATGTGGTTATAGTAGGTTCAGGTGCAGCAGCGTCCATATTAGCTAACCAATTAGTAAAAATGGGCCGGCAGGTGCTACTTGTAGAGTTTGGGGGATTAGAGGAAACTACAACCTTTAATGAAGATGAGGTGGATATGGTGAGCAGGCTTTATGCCAATGGAGCGTTGCAGCTTTCGCGCGACTTCCGCTTTCAGGTTTTTCAGGGCCGGTGTGTTGGAGGATCTACTGTAGTTAATAATGCTGTTTGTTTCGATACCCCTGAACATATTTTGGACAAGTGGATAAATGAGATGGGAATTGGCATTAACCGCGAAAGGTACCTAAGTTCAATGGCTGCGGTATACAAACTAATGAGAATATCACATACCCCAATAATGACAGACGAAAGGTTTCTAAATCCTGGAGGAAGGCTTTTTGCCGAAGCTTGTAAAAAAATGGGCTATGATAAACCCGAGTTAGATTCGGTAATGGCAAATATAAACGGGTGCCTGGGTTCGGGTTATTGCAATATAGGTTGCCAGTTTGGCAAAAAGCTTTCTATGCTTGATACAATCTTGCCACAAACACAAACGGCCCATCCGGGAGCGTTGCAAATCATAGCAAATTGCGAGGCCATCAGCTTTAACCGTAATGGAAACAAAATCATTTCGCTTACCGGAAAATTTAAAAACGGCCGAAAAATAACTATTAAAGGCAATACATTTGTATCATCGGCTGGAGCGGTTTCGTCAAGTATTCTATTACTAAGATCGAAATTAGGGATAGCTAATGCAGGTAAAAAACTGGCATTTAACCTGGGCACTCAAATAACTGCGGCTTATAAACAAACGGTAAATTCCTATGATGGATTACAAATTTCCCATTTTCTGAAAACCGAAGATCACAGATATGTTATGGAAACCTGGTATAACCCTCCTATGTTTCAATCTACAGCTATGCCCGGCTGGTTCGATCAGCATTTTCGCAATATGCAGCAGTACGGCAATATGGCATGTACCGGCATATTGGTAGGCACAGCATCTAATGCCGAGGTAAAGGTGGCCGGTTTATTTGGCCGGGATATTAATTATGTACCAACCGAAGATGATTTTAACAGCCTGATGGACGGTTTAGAAAAGGCATCAGAAATATACCTGACGGGTGGTGCTGAGCGTGTAATGCCTAATACTTTCAATTATTACGAATACAAAACGGTAAAAGAGTTGAAAGAGAACTTTCGTAAAAACGTAAAGGCATCTCCTGATATTTCAACCGGTACAGGCCATCCGCAGGGTGGTAATGTAATGAGTAACGACCCCAAAACCGGGGTAGTAGATGAAAATTTTAAAGTGTTTGGGTTTGATAACTTGTTTGTTTGTGATGCCAGCGTATTCCCGACAAGTTTAGGTGTTAACCCACAGGTTACCGTTATGTCATTAGCGTACTATGCGGCGCCTATAATTGCCGCCAATTGAAGTATTATGGATAACAGCAAGTTTATTCGCTCATAGTATATAAATACAAAATTATTTTAAATCTATAATTAAATTACTATTCATTAACCATAACCCCCTCCTAACATGTGCAATTTCAATATTACATTTACAGAAACTGTAGCAGATTTTGTAACTAAAATTAAAACCCGCATTGAAGGTGCTAACGGCAGCTTTCAAGGAGATGAAACAAGTGGCGAATTTTCCGTTCCAACCCCTATCGGAAAAATAGAAGGGAATTATAGTATTACCGGTCAAGATGCCGCAATTACCATAACCCGAAAGCCGATTTTGATCAGTTGCCATGCAATAGAGGAATACACTAATAAATCCCTCTGACAGGTGGTAGCTTATGATCTGGTTTCAAAACTTTTAGCCCTAAATACTGCTGTTAATAAGCAATTTCAACAGTTTTTTTAATTATCGCTTTATTAGTTAAATTATTAACTATAAAATGGGCAACATCAGCCCGTGAAATTTCAAGCCCGTTGTTTAAATAGTGATCTATAGCTGTTCGATATTTACCTGTTTCGGGACTGTTAAGCAGTTTCGGCGGCCGCATTATTGTCCAGTTAATGTTACTTTCTTTCACAATTTTTTCCATTTTCCATAAATCAGCATACATATTTCGTAAAAGGGTTTGTAAGATAAATTTAGTTAGAAACTTTACTAACAAAGAGTGGGTAGGATTTACTTCAAGGCCGGAAGCTGATATGAAAAAAGCACGATTGACCCCAGCTCTTTTCATGGCATCAATAAGGTTTTTGTTTCCTTGAGAATAAAGCGTTGTTTTTTTTAATGAATTTTTACCTATTGCAGAAATTACAACATCCTTGTTTTCCAAATATTTATCTAAAGTTTCCGGCTTCATAATATCACCCTGAACAATTTGTAAATTTGGGTGTGTGATTTCTAAATTAGCGGGCGTTCTTAAAATTGCTGTTACCTGATGCCCTGCGTTTAATGCCGACAATACCGCATGTTTGCCGATGCCGCCATTTGCTCCTAAAACAACCACATTGAGTGTTAGCGGAATTTGATTTTGTTCCATATTCTATAATTTGATATTACTTATTTATGATGATTTTAATTGAACTTGAAAATACTTAATACATAAATTATAACGAATAGCAGCATTTGGATTACCTGAACAGTCGTAAAATCTCTTTTAAACCGGTTAAATTTTCCGGCAATGGAATCACCAGATGAATCTTCAGTTAAAATCTTTTTTAATTTTGAACCTAACCTTCTCCGCAGGCTTAATCCATTGATAATAATGAGTAACAGCACTCCCATTTTTATCCTAAACCAAATTTGGGCACCCCAAACTTCATGAAGTTTTATCATCATGGTTACTCCCGAAGCAAGAATGATGAGCATGCCAACACCCATAAACCGTTGCAATTTGTACAGGTAATCTTCCAGTACCAAACCTTTAGCTTTATCAACCTGGAAAACATTTCCAAAAGACCTAAAGGTTACAAAATCAATAAATGTTGTTCCGGCCATAATTGTAATTCCTACAATGTGCACTACCAGGGCGGTGAAGTAAAGTGTCGTACTCATTTCCATATTATTAAGCTATTTTGTTTTGTGACAGATCCCTTTTTGATACATAATTTATACTTAGCAGGATAAGTACTAAGTCGGCCGACACGAAAATTATTTTAGAAACCGGATCGCCGCTACAGATATGCGCTATCAATGCCGAAACCATAGCAATAATAAACCCTGCATAAACCCATTCTTTTACTCTTACAGAAGTGAAAGGAAGTAAAAGCACTATTGCACCAATTACTTTGGCGGTAACAAGCTCTATCCTGAAATAGTCAGGAAATCCAAGCTTTGTTAAATCTGCCCCATGGGAGTAAGAGAAGTAAGCGCTAAAAGCCATAAAGAAGCTAATGAAGCCTTTGGCAACCCAATAAAGAGTTTTATTTTGTTTGTCCTGTTTCATTGTTGTGTTGTTATTTATTCGTTATCGATATTTATTTGGTAAAAGTAGTACGTTTTAGAAGTAATATCAAATATAACGTAGTTTTTTTATTAAATTTGCTACGGTAACGAAATATATTTACATGAATAAGACTATTGAACTTGTAAACCATTGGGGCGATTATGAACAAAAGCATCCAAAAGGAAGCATAGAGGATTTTTGCAGGCATTATCTTGCTCATCAACGCCAAAAAAAAACAAAAGGCACTTTGGTGGGTGGCGTTGTACCATCATTTAATGACGGGCTATTATTGAAAATAATTGGCAGAATTGGTAAATTAAACATGGCTTACGCCAATATCGCGCTTAAAGGAACCGGCTTAAACCAAATTGAAGAGTTTGGAATATTGCAAACCATCAGAAAAGAAAAGAACCCAAAAAAAACAGAAGTGATTTACGCCAATTTATTTGAGCTTTCCAGCGGTACAGATATGTTAAACCGGATGAAAAAACGGGGACTGATAAAAGAATATGGCGACCAGGAAGATAAGCGTTCTAAAAGAATTGAATTGACCGCCAAAGGGGAAAAAGTATCAAAAGAGTGTCTTGTAAATATTGAAAAGAATGCAACCATGCTGATGAATGATTTAAGTGACGATGATAAAGAACTATGCATTCAATTATTGAAAAATGTAGAGATAAAATTTTCTGCATTATGGCAAAAACATAAAGGAAAAGAGTTTGATGAGATCTATAAAGAATTAATGACCGGTAAAAAAGAAAAAACAGGTGAGGATGAGCCGGGCAAGTGATGAATGATGCTGGATCAAAAAAAATATGCAGGGGTTTTAAAGCCCCTGCATATAACTAATGTAACTATATGATTACTTACCATTCACGATGATAACGAACGGTCTGTACTAAAGCTTAATAAAGCGTCACTAAAATACTTCAAGTGTAACTTATACGGCTAATTTCAGGCTTGCCAGTTTTTCTGAAATAAAATCAATTTCCTCTATACTAAGGCTTTTATCAATTGCGCGGGCATTTTGTATTGCCTGTTCGCTGTTTCTTGCGCCAACCAAAGCAATTGTTATTGCAGGCTGTTCCAGCGTCCATAGAATAACCAACTGTCCCAGCGTTAGGTGTTTTCCATCTGCAATTGGTTTAATCTGATTCAGGAAATCATTTGTTCTTTTTAAATTCTCATCTTTAAAATAGAATAAATCTTTCCGGTGATCTCCAGCTGCAAATTGATGACCGGGTTGCATCTTGCCGGTTAATAATCCACGTTCTAAAGGGCTGTACGCTAAAATTGATTTATTGTTTTCAAGACAATAAGGTACTAACTCCTCTTCAATTGAACGGTTAACCATGCTGTAAGGAACCTGATCAGATACAAGGTTAATGTATTTTTCAGCCTCGGCCATCTGGCTTGCATCATAATTACATACGCCTGCATATCTTACTTTTCCCTGCTCAATAAGTTTTGCAACGGCTTTCATACTTTCTTCAATAGGTGTTGTAGAGTCGGGCCAGTGGATTTGGTACAAATCAATATAATCTGTCCCCAGCCGTTTTAAACTGTCTTCGCATTCTTTAATAATACTTTCACTGCC
This sequence comes from Mucilaginibacter sp., assembly GCA_028287805.1. Classification (GTDB taxonomy): domain Bacteria; phylum Bacteroidota; class Bacteroidia; order Sphingobacteriales; family Sphingobacteriaceae; genus Mucilaginibacter. Next base: position 15,278 of record JAQBOY010000136.1, on the reverse strand, counting down.
GGCATACTTGTATATGTCAATATCCTGCCCGCTGTTGTTTTTACTGCTAAAACCAAAGTCGCCTTTTTTCAGGTCCCACCGCATGCCATACTTGGTTATAATCTGAATTTTGTCGCGGGGTATCCCTTTTATGGCTTCACCAACAATCTCTTCACTTGTTCCCTGGCCATAAATAGGAGCTGTATCAATAGATGTAACACCAAGTGAATAGGAAGCTCTGATAGCATCAATTGCCTCTTTTCTCTCCGTACCGCCCCACATCCATCCTCCTGCTGCCCATGCACCAAAAGTTACTACAGAGAGTTGTAAGTCGGTATTTCCTAATTTTCTATACTTCATAGCTGTTTATTTTTAATACTTTTTTCATTTGTGCACAGCAATAAGTAATTTTAACTGTTATTATATTTTCTTGCTGTAACAGGAGCAAAAGAACAACAAATGGTAGGTTATAACAATAACTTACCAAGTAATTAGTTACTAATTAAAAAGTTAGCCATGTCAGAAAGAAAGCTAAGTTCCACCAACTATTATAACCAGTCATTCTTAGAAAAGAAGTGTACGCTTAATGAATTGATTTATTTATTAAGCAAAAGATGGATGACTGAAGTGCTGTTTAGTATTGAAGAGGGGAATAATCGTTTTACCAATTTAAAAGAAAATTTAGAATACATCAGTGATCATATTCTTGCCGACAGGTTAAGGTTATTAGAACAGCATGGGTTAATAAATAAAAGCTATTTACCCGGTAATCCTCCCCGAACTGAATACGAACTAACAAGCCAGGGCTTTGAGCTAAGTGAATTATTAGATGGCCTATGCCAGTTTGCAGAAACTAAAATAGTTTTTGAACAACCGGCAGTATCATCTGAATAGTTGACAAGATAAATGCATTTATAGAAGCAATTTGTCTGCTTTGAAGGAGATAGCTTAAGTCAATAGCTATATACTGTTCAATCACGGCGTTGTTAATGTCTAAAGCATAGTTCATAACGATATAGAAAAATAAGTGATTACTGCTTCAAGTCCGATAGAAGTCGTAAATCCTTACATAAAAAAACACTGTCTCTTGTTTAAGAGAGACAGTGTTTTTTTATAAGTTGAAATCGTATTAGTCTATCGGCAAGACATCAACGGTAGCCTGCTCTTCAGCATGTTTTTGCTGATGTTGCCAAAGTTTGTTAAACACCTCTCCGTTTTCTATTAAAAATCCAAGAGAGCCTTCTTCAACAATCCTGCCCTTGTCTAATACATATATATAATCAAAGTGCGTTAACAGATGCAGACGGTGAAGAGTTGAAATCACGGTCTTTCCTTCAAACTCTTCAAACAGGTTCATGTAAATCTCCTGTTCAGTTTTAGGATCCATGCTGCTGGTTGGTTCATCCAGTAATACTATGCTGCTTGAGTGGGAGGCTAATACACCTCTTGCAAGAGCCAGCCTTTGCTTTTGTCCGCCCGAAAGATTTACTCCTTTTTCCTGGATCATTGATCCTGCCCCACCCTCCAGGTTTTCAAGGACTTTTGAAAGACGGGTAATTTCACATACTCTGTTTACCTCTTCTTTGTCAAAAGGCAAGCCTAAAGTCATGTTATATTCAAAGGTTGCTTCAAAAATTTCAGGTTCCTGAGGAAATAAGGTAACATCGTTCGCAATATGTCCAAAACCCATATTCTTTACGCCGTCTACTTCTACTGTTGAATTTGCCGAAGGTTGATATAACCCCCTTAAAAGAGCAAGCAGGGTGCTTTTACCACATCCGCTTTCGCCAATCAGGGCAATTCGTTTTCCACGCGGAATGGTAAGGTTCATTTCCTGAAGGCCATAAGATTTTTTCCACGCAGGCCGCATGCTTAAAATGCCTTGTGAATTTACAGTAGCCGGTATATTGTTGCCTTTAGGGTGATTATAAGTTAAATCTCTAATAACCAATTTTTTCCAGTTTTGTGGCAACTGTTTTTCGGTCGATGTTCTGTGCTCCTGTTCAAAAGCACTTTCAATTATTTTAGCGCTTTCCACATCTGTATGGAATTGAACAATCTGGGTATATTGGGATGCAAAGTCGTTAAAAACACTGGTAAACTGATTTACAAATCCTAAAAGGGTAACTAACCCTCCCAGCATAAATACTTCTCCCGGTTTTGAATGCTGATAAACATATCCTACAATCATCACCACATAAATTAATGCTACCAGCATTTGGGCGCTAAACCATTTCAACTCGTTAATGGCAACAAATTTTTTAAATGGCGGAAAAACAGCATTTAATTTTTCTACCAGCCCGGTATGTACCCGTTTTTCCAGGCGCAGGGTAATTACTGTTAAAATATTGGATAAACTATCAAATAAGTTGGAGGAAACCTTATGGTCTGCTTCGTTAACTTCTTTTAAAGCTTTGACAAACGGCTTGTCAAATTTTACGATCACCCATAAAGTTAAAAAGCCTAAAACAACGGCAACGCAGCCAAATAGCGGAGAAAAATAGAACATTACGCCGAAGGAGATCAAAAACTTCATCAGCGATGCTACATAAACGAAGCCCGATTGGAAGAAATCTTTTAAAGCGGTATAGGTTTTACGCAGTCTGTCAATAGTTGAGCCGCTATGGTGATCCTTATGCCAGCCAACCGGAAGATGGAGGAGCTTGCCATAAACATCATCGAGGTAATTTTTAGAGATTTTAAAGGCCAGCTTACGTTCCATAACACGGGCAGGGCCGTGGAAAGCCCATTCTAATAACCGCAGGCCAAGAAAGCCCAAGGCATACAACCATACGGTTGAAAAAACATTAAGACCATTTTTTTGTATAGAATTAACAAACCAGCCATAAAAAAAGGGGTTTATTGCAGCTACTATATTTGCGCAAAAAAACATCGAATAGATAAATATATATAACCTTCGGTCTTCTTTGGCATAGCGCCATGCAGTTCTCAACAGAGAAAAATAGGGATTTTGCATATAGTTTAAAAAAGGGGAATAAACATTCTTGCCCTATTACGTAATACACGCTAAAAAGATACTTAGAAAGAAAATTTTTTTCAGCGTCATGGCCATTTAACTGAAATAGAGTTAAATAAATATCATTAGTAAAAAGTGGGGTTTAATATTTTGCCCAATAATTAAGGGGCTGATTGGAACAATAGGGGTTTTCACAGCTATTTATTTTTTATATGCTGCAATACCGCTGTCTAAATATTTTATATAACTATTAACGTCAAAAATAGCGCCTTCCGGTTGTACCAGGGTTTCACCTTTTTCATTAATAATTACATAATAGGGCTGGGCATTAGAGTTGTATTTGGATATTTCAAGATCAAGCCATTTGCCGCCCAATGTGGTAATGTTTTTGCCGGTAACGGCTGATTTAAATTGTTCTGCAGGAGGAAGTTCAGTTTTGTCATCAATAACCAGCTGCAGTATTACAAATTCATTTTGAAGGCGTTTTAATACCTCCGGATTAGGCATTATATTCGATTCCATTTTACGGCAGTTCACACAGTTCCAGCCGGTGAAATCTATAAGTATAGGCCTGTGCAGCTGTTTGGATACGGCTATAGCTTGGTCATAATCATACCAGTCATCAATGCCCTTTACTTTTGGCAAACGCTTAAAAAGCTCTTCGTATTTTTTTGTTTTTATGGTTGAAGCATTAGCCGGCGCAGCAACTTGTCCAACCCCTCCGGCAGAAAGATCAAAATCCTGTGTACTTAGCGGTGGTAAAAATGCGCTGATGGATTTTAACGGCGCTCCCCATAATCCGGGAATCATATAAATAACAAACGCGAAAACAATAATGGTTATAAATGTTCGCGGCACTGACATATATTTTAAATCACTGTCATGCGAAAATTTGATCTTGCCGATTAAATACAGCCCCATCAAAGTACCAATAGCTATCCATAAAGATAAAAATATCTCGCGGTCAAACCAGTTCCAGTGATAAGCCAGGTCTACATTCGATAAAAATTTTAAGGCAAAGGCAATTTCTATAAAGCCCAATACCACTTTAACACTGTTGAGCCATCCGCCCGATTTTGGCAGGCTTTTTAATGCGGAAGGGAACAGGGCAAATAAAGTAAAGGGCAGCGCCAGCGCTAACGAAAACCCAAACATGCCAATTGCCGGGCCAAGCCGTTCGCCTTTTGTAGCCGCCGCAACCAATACCGATCCAATAATAGGGCCTGTACATGAAAACGAAACAACCACCAGGGTTGATGCCATAAAAAATATGCCTATTAGTCCGCCTTTGTCTGAATTTTCGTCGAGCTTATTGGCTAATGAGCTGGGTAATGTAATTTCAAAAGCGCCCAAAAATGATATGCCAAAAACAACCAGCAGCAAAAAGAAAAAGAAATTAAATATGCCGTTAGTAGCCAGCGCATTTAAGGCAGAAGGGCCAAAAATAAGCGTAATGATCAACCCAACAACAACGTAAATAACGATGATGGAAAGGCCGTATAGTAAGGATTGAAAAACGGCCCTGGTACGGTTGCCTCCTTTTTTAGTAAAAAAACTAACCGTTAAAGGCAGCATGGGATAGATGCAAGGCATTAAAAACGCCGCGAACCCGCCTAAAAAGCCGGCAATAAAAATAGCCCAAAGAGTTTTTGGTTTTTCTTCACTTGCAAATGGCTTGGTTATCACCGCTTTTGCTACCGGAGGCTGTTGCTTTTTTTCAGCCATGCTATCTGCTGCGGTAGGTATATCCGTAAAAGTAACACCGGCCGTTGAAGTGGTATCTGTTTTTTGAATAGCCTTAACAGGCGTTACTCCCGCTAGCCAAAAGGCGATAACTGTAATAAATAATGGGAAAAAGGACCGCTTAAAACCGCGTTTGCCGGTTGATATCATGTTGAAAAGAATTATTTACCTAAAGGAATAGAGAAGTCAATATCATCTGGTGGCAGACATTTACGATCATTACAGGTCATATATTCCAGCTTACCTTTAACAGCCGATGCATTAGGCGATTTTAGCTTTATTCTTTGTTGAAAAATAACCGATTTTTCAAAATAGCTTACATTCATGTTAAATGCTTTTTCAAATTTTGTTACCGGTGTTGGTTCGGATGGTTTGCCCGTTAAACTATATTCTTTTGAAGGGGCAAAGGTAAATGATGTTTTTATAGGGCCGCCATCTTTCACATTTAATGAATAGATATGCCAACCATCCTGTATGGTGGCTTTTAAAAAAACAACGGCTTCGGTGCTGCTTATTTTTTTTGCCGCGTATGACCATTTTACCGGGGTCTCAATTTGTGCGTAAGCCCCTATATTTATAACCAAAGCGGCTACTATTAATATTAATCTTTTCATTATATTATATGTTTTGTTTGTTAATTACTTATTGGGCCGCTTGTCTGCAATAAATATGATTACTAAAACAATAATGAGCGTTTCCGAAAGAATCTAAAGACATTCTTAGTTATTAAAATAATAATGGGGTTCATTTATTTAAAAACTCAATTTCTTTCAAGCTAAACTCTCTTTCTTCGTTATTATTATTTTTTATGACTAACAAGCCGGTTTCTTTTACATTGATAATTGTACCGGCAAAAACTTCATTTTGTGCTTTAAATTTTTGGGGCTCATTTAGCCAATATAGCCGGTTTAAATAAGCATTCCTTAAAAACACTATTTTTCCGGCCTTTAAATTCAAATAATAAGCTTCAATATGCGTGCAAATCTCGGATAATAAAGTTCTTAAATCATAATCTTCATGTAAGATTTGTCTTATTGATGTTGGATTACCGGTTCCGGCAGGAAAATCCTGCTGATTAACATTAATGCCAATGCCAACAATGGAATTTTTGATTTGTCCGCCCTGTATCAAATTTTCAATTAACATGCCCCCCAGTTTTTTATCGGCATAATAAATATCATTGGGCCATTTAATTTTTAATTGGGCTCCTAATATGGGCTCCAATGCATCATAAACCCCTAAGCTGATAGCTCTTGTTAAATCAAACTGGTTTAAAACGCCTAAAAAAGCAGGGTTAAGTAAAACACTAAAAGTGAGGTTTTTTCCGGGTTCGCTATGCCATTTATTTTCCTGCTGGCCGCGACCGGCAAATTGGCTTTCTGCCATAATGACGGTTCCTTCAGGCACTGGCTTGGAATTTGTCAATAGGTTTTTAAGGAAATTGTTGGTGGAGTCAACTTCTTTTAATGTCAGTAAATTTTGTCCAACAAATAATCCCGAAAATATGTTATTTTGCAAAGTGATAATAATGTTTAACTCAAAAACGTTCAAAAAATCAAAAACGTTCAAAACTAATTCTTTTTGATGGTAAAAAATAAAGTGATAAGTGAATCCGCTTACATTTCTGAGTTAGCCATACATGGCATTCAGGAAAAAAAAGGAAATGATATTGTCAGGTTAGACCTCCGTAATATATATAGTTCAGTGTCTGATTATTTTGTAATATGTCATGCAGATTCATCCACGCAAGTTAAAGCAATAGCTAATAGCATTGAAGATGAAATATATAAAGCCTTAAAACAGGAGCCATGGCGTAAGGAAGGGCTGGAATACGGCGAATGGATATTGCTGGACTACGTAAATGTAGTTATACACGTTTTCAAGACCGATAAGCGTGAGTTTTATGGTGTAGAGGAATTGTGGGGAGACGCTGAAATTAAAAATTATAAAAGCGCTTAACAAAAGTCGCTTGGTCTTGTAATGTAAATAGTAGTTTGATTTAAAGAAATGAAAGATAAAAAATTGGAAAAACCGAAGCCGTTACGAAAAATATCGAATAAAAAAATTACACCAAAGCCGCCTAAATTTAATGTGATGTGGCTTTATGCTGTAGTTATAGCTACGTTTATAGGGGTAGCTTATTTTTCAGGCAATAATGGCGGTGCGCAAATTGATTTTAAAAGGTTCGAGACCGAGATGCTTAATCAGCATGATGTTGATTACCTGGTTGCTTATAAAAGCGGCGACCTGGTAGTTGCTGAGGTACACATTAAAAAAGACAGTTTAAAGAAACCACAATACGCGGATATTAACAAAACGCAGCATGCTTTTGGCGTGTCGCCTGATGATCCGCAATATTCATTTACCGCCGCTTCTTTTGAAAGCTTACAACAAGCGGTAAACAATGCCGAAAAAAACATTCCTGATCCGCAAAAAACAGCTATTAAATTTGTTCAGCGCGAAAGTTTGTTATCAAACGGACTGGTACAGGGTGTGGTAATGATCGTCTTGATTGCCGCGGTATGGATATTTATTATGCGCCGGATGACTGGTGGCTCCGGTGGCGGCCCTGGCGGACAAATATTTAATATCGGTAAATCAAAAGCTACCCTGTTTGATAAAGAGGCACAGGTATCGGTAACGTTTAATGATGTTGCCGGGCTGGAAGAGGCTAAGCAGGAAGTAATGGAAATTGTGGATTTTTTACGAAATCCTAAAAAATATACTAACCTGGGTGGTAAAATACCTAAGGGAGCCTTATTGGTTGGCTCACCGGGTACAGGTAAAACCTTGTTAGCCAAAGCTGTAGCAGGCGAGGCCCAGGTGCCTTTCTTTTCCCTGTCAGGTTCTGACTTTGTGGAAATGTTTGTAGGTGTTGGTGCTTCACGTGTTCGTGATTTGTTCCGTCAGGCTAAAGATAAAGCTCCATGTATCATTTTTATTGATGAAATTGATGCCATTGGCCGTGCACGTGGTAAAAACAATATGGTAGGCGGTAATGATGAGCGTGAAAATACACTGAACCAGTTATTGGTGGAGATGGATGGTTTTGGAACCGATTCAGGTATTATTATCCTGGCAGCAACTAACCGTCCGGATGTATTGGATTCCGCTTTATTGCGCCCCGGAAGGTTTGACAGGCAGGTATCAATTGATAAACCCGATCTGATTGGCCGTGAACAGATATTTAAAGTACACTTAAAACCGGTAAAACTGGCCGAAGGAGTGGATGCAAAAAAACTATCAGCACAAACTCCCGGATTTGCCGGCGCTGAAATTGCTAATGTTTGTAACGAAGCTGCTTTGATAGCTGCACGTAAAAACAAAGAGGCTGTTGATATGCAGGATTTCCAGGATGCGATTGACCGTGTAATTGGCGGTTTAGAGAAAAAGAATAAGATCATATCTCCCGAAGAAAAACGGATTGTTGCTTACCACGAGGCCGGGCATGCTATTGCAGGCTGGTTTCTGGAGCATGCTGATCCGTTGGTGAAGGTATCCATTGTTCCACGTGGTGTAGCTGCTTTGGGCTATGCGCAATACTTGCCTAAAGAACAATTTTTATATACGATAGAGCAATTGGAAGATGGAATGTGCATGACCTTGGGCGGACGTGTTGCTGAAGATATTACGTTTGGAAAGATCTCTACCGGTGCTCAAAATGACCTGGAAAGAATCACCAAATTAGCTTATGCCATGGTTACCATTTATGGCATGAATGCTAAAGTGGGTAATGTATCATTTAATGATGCACAGGGCGAGTACCAGTTTAATAAACCTTATTCAGAAAAAACTTCACAGCTGATTGATGAGGAAGTGCGCAACCAGATCAACGTGATCTATGAACGCACCAAGACATTGCTTACTGAAAAACGCGATGGTTTAGAAAAACTGGCCACTAAGCTATTGGAAAAAGAAATCTTGTTCCAGTCTGACCTGGAAGAGATTTTAGGCAAACGGCCGTTTGATACCCGTACTACTTATGATGAATTTGTAAATGGCACACCAGACTCCAACCAGGAGCCTGCAGCACAAAGCTTAGTTCATGAAGGGGTAGGCGATCATTCCGGTACATTTAACCGTAACCCGGAAGAAAAAGAAGCGAATGCGGACAAGGAGTAAATAAGAAGTCCTGAGTTTGTAGTCCTAAGTCTTAAGCAAATAAATAGTTTAAGACTTAGGATTTTTATTTTTGAAACATTATTTAAATCTTCGTGTTGCGCTTTACGTCTGAAGAGACTAAGACCAACGACTCAAGACCAACAATGAGGGATAATATTACTACACCAAAAGAAAAGCTGCTTAAAAAGATTCGCCAGGCTTTGCTTGAAAAGCGCGATAATCCTTATCCACACCTGGAGAATTTACCGCATTATGCGCCTAATGAAGAATTACTGGAGGTGACTTTTGCCGAACAGTTTATGACAGTATCGGGGCAGTTTGCTTTTTGTGAAGATGAAGTACAATTTATTGAAACCTTACTAACCCTTGCAGAGGAACGGAAATGGCGTAAAATATATTGCTGGGAACCTGCCCTGCAGGAACTATTAGCTAAATATGAATATCCGTTTTTTGAAACCGATAAAGACTTTGAACAAGCAGAAGTAGGCTTTACCCTCTGCGAAGCATTGATTGCCCGTAATGGCAGTATATTATTATCCAACGCTAACATGGCCGGTCGCCGTTTAAGTATTTATCCACCTGTTCATATTGTATTGGCATACACCTCGCAATTGGTGCTTGATCTGAAAGATGGCTTTAAGATCATTAAAGATAAATATGGCAAAGAGTTGCCATCCATGATCAGCAATGTTACCGGCCCAAGCCGCACTGCTGATATTGAAAAAACGCTTGTGCTGGGTGCTCACGGTCCCAAAGAGTTATTTGTTTTTTTGCTTGACGGCTGAGTTTGCGGGAAAGCTGACACCTTTATTTTAATTTTAAATCTGCCAGCTTGCTTTCCTCCAATACTATTCTTTCACTTTCTTTTCTACCCTTGTATCGCCATTTTATCAGGCGGATACAATCACCTGCAATTTCTATCCCGGTCATATCTCCATCATCAAAACAACAGCAACCGCTGTTAAAATAGGTGTCTAAATAGCCTTTAAAGCTGGGGGCCTTGCCTTTCAAATGCAAATGATCTATTTTACGGCTTAACTCCTCAATGGCTTTATTGTCATTCACTATTTTTGCATCATTCAACTTTTCGTATAAGATCTCCAGCTCGGTTAATGAACGGAACACCGGCTGGTGTGTGTGGCCGGTTATCAGCAGCATGTTCTTTCGTTTCGAACTCCACTCATACATCATGCTGTTATGCTCCGTTTTTAATTCATTATTATTGGCAGGTGTATTGGGGTTAATACGCAAATAATTTTGGAGTGGCCCCCATATGTCAGAAACAAACCATTTACTGAACCAGTTACCATCGCTTTGAAGGTCGCCCTGGTGGCCGTGGGTTAAATATATATCCAAAGGCTTCTCATCAATGGTTGTTTTTAGTATTACACCCTCATAAATTTTTACCCGCTGGCTTCCATAAATCTGCTCCAGGTTAATGGAAGCCAGCGGATCATTATCCCAGTACACATCATGGTTGCCATATATTTTAATAAAGGCCTGCCGTATTAAAAACTGTTTTTCTTTTTCAAATGTCGCCTGGTTATGATGCTTTATAGTGGCTATTAAATTCTCCCAAAGTTCCTCACTATCTCCCAGGTTAATATAGCAGAATTTGTTTTGGTCATAATACTCCAATGCCGCTAAATAATTTTTTTCGGCCATTGCAAAAATATCCGAACCATCCCGGGCTCCTTTATGCAGATCGGAGAAAATAACAAACTGATCTTTTTTACTATCAAAAGGAATGACCAATCCCCGCTTATCAGGTTCAGTAGTAATGCTTTGATAAAGATTACTTAACGCCTTGTCAACCCGCTCCTTATCCGGCCTTGACGACCATTTATTGGCCAGGTTAATTACCGGTTTTGTAAGTAAGCGTTGCAAAAATAGGCGCATGGAGGAGTAACAGGAGAAATCAAATTGTGTTTTCAGGGCCACTTTTAACCAACCATATTTAATAATTTAATACGGTTTAATTTGCATTTTGCTAAAAATATTAGCAATTTTGTTATATGTCACATGAGGATAATTCTGATTTTTTTAAAGGCCGGGGAGCGCAGGTAAATACGCATAACAAGTTTTTAAAAAGCAAGTATGTGCTGGATCATATTGAAGGGCTGGACGAACCTCTGCTTGAAAATTCAGCTACACAGCTATTTGAAGAAACGCCGAAAAAAATAGTGAGCGAATCCAATAGTCCGGATTTGAGCCATATGTACTCCATTAACCCATATCAAGGCTGTGAGCACGGCTGCATTTATTGTTATGCCCGAAACAGTCATGAATACTATGGTTTTAGTGCCGGGCTTGATTTTGAACGAAAAATAATTGTTAAACGTAACGCGCCAGAATTGCTGGAACAATATTTTAATAAAAAAAATTATCAGCCGGTCTCCATCCTGCTTTCGGGCAATACAGATTGTTACCAGCCCATTGAACGCCGGTTAAAAATAACCCGCGGCTTATTGCAGGTGTTTTTACAATATAAAAACCCGGTAAGCATTATCACCAAAAATAATGTGATCCTGCGTGATATGGATATTATTACCGAGCTGGCCAAACTAAAACTGATACATGTAAATGTATCCATCACCTCCTTAAATGAGCAGCTGCGCCAAAAATTGGAGCCTCGCACGGTAACAGCAAGCGGCAGATTGGGGGTTATACAAAAGCTTTCGGAAAAAGGAGTTCCGGTAAGAGTGATGGCAGCCCCTATTATACCGGGATTGAACAGCAATGAGATACCTGATATTATCAAAGCATCTGCAGACAGCGGAGCATTATCAGCGGGGTTTACCATAGTACGGTTAAATGGCAGCATTGCCGAAATATTTACTGATTGGATCCACAAAGCATTCCCGGACAGAGCCGAAAAAGTATTGAACATGATACGGGCCTGCCACGATGGAAAATTAAATGACAGCGATTTTGGCAGACGGATGAGTGGCGACGGGCAAGTGGCACAATCCATTCATCAGCTATTTAAAATGGCCTGTAATCGTTTTTTAGCAGGACGAGAAATGCCCCTGCATGATTATAGTTTGTTTGTTCCGAAAGGAGGTAAGCAGACCAGTATGTTCTAAATTCAGGCTAACGCCGATGTCATTGCTATAGGGTTAAGCTATTATAAGAATGCGTCGAAACAATACTGGCAGTTAATGGCGTTCAAAACAACTCTACCAATCTTTCCAAAGCCATACCTCTTGATCCTTTAATCAGCACGGTTGAGTTTTTAACGGGATTTGTTTTTAACGCGTCTATGGCACCTTCAGCAGTAGGATAAAAAATGGTTGAGCCGGTTGATTTTGGTTCATCATCCATGCCCAAATGTGCCTGATGAAATGCCGCGCCAATAAATATCCGCTCATTAACCGGTATGCCTAAAGCCTTTTTAATAACGTTTTCATGTTCAGCGGGAGATTCCTCGCCCAGCTCAAACATATCGCCGAGTATAAGTACTTTGCGTGTAGCTTGTAGCTTGTCTATATTTTCAATAGCCACAGCCATACTGCTGGGGTTGGCGTTATAATAATCGCAGATTAATGTATTTGTACCGGTTTGTACAATTTGTGAGCGGTTGTTTTTAGGCTGATACCCCTCAATACCTTTATTGATCTCATTGGCAGGCAGTTTAAAATAAATACCAATACAAATTGCCGCCAATATATTGTCCAAATTATAGGCTCCGGTAAGCTGGGTTTTAACGGTATAGCTTTCGCCCGAAGTATTATTGGTCCACACCAAGGTTAGTAATGGCGCGTTTTCTGTTATTTCGCCGCTCACCAGATCGTCAATATCATCCCCATAAAAAACAGGTGGAGTTTCAAATTTTCGTGCCGCCTGCATTTCCATTAATGTAGGACTGTTACTGTTGATAAAAGCTACGCCTTTGTTTTGCTGTAAATAATCGTATAATTCACCCTTTCCTTTTTTTACACCTTCTACTCCGCCAAAACCTTCTAAATGTGCTTTGCCTACATTGGTAATTAATCCGTGTGTTGGCTGGGCAATAGTACAAAGCAAGGCTATTTCTTTTTGATGATTAGCACCCATTTCGATCACCGCCATTTGATGCAATGGATTTATACTTAAAATAGTGAGCGGCACACCAATATGATTATTCAGGTTACCCTGGGTAGCCAGTGTTTTAAAGCGCTGCGATAAAACTGCATTAATCAATTCTTTTGTGGTTGTTTTACCATTTGTACCGGTAAGGCCAATAACCGGGATAGTTAACTGACGGCGGTGATGTATTGCCAGATCCTGGAGGGTGGTTAAAACATCATCAACCAGTAAATATTTTTCACTAAGCTGATAGGCTGCATTATCAATAACCGCATAAGCTGCTCCGGTGGCTATGGCTTGTGCGGCAAAAGCATTGGCATCAAATTTTTCGCCCTTTAAAGCAAAAAACAAACTGCCTGCAGCAATTTTACGGGTATCAGTACTGATAACCGGGTGTTGCAGATAAATTTGATATAGTTGTTCAATAGTTGCCATTGTTATATATTCATGTAGAGACGCAATACTTTGCATCTCTGCGTTTATTATTCTGTATCATTTCCTTGTTGGTGATAGCATCAACAGAGGGCTTTGTGTGTTTGAAGGCGTAACGTTGGAGACGCAAAGTATTGTGTCTCTACGGGTTATTAATTAACGCCTGTTCATCCAAGTTACAACCACAAAGGCGCATTTATATACATATGTCATCCCAACTTGTTTCGGGACCCATTTTTTTTATTGATTTCTATTTAACCATGCTACTGTTGCTTTGATCTCTCCGTAACTATAATCATCTCCTAATATTTCTTTCAAGGGTGATAATCTATCGGCACCATAGCTTTCGATAGCATCTTTAATGACCGGTATCTTTTCTTCGGATACCATATCCAGCACATCCATTTCGCCGGTAGCTATAAAATAGCTTAAATGACTTTCAATGGTTGATGCGGCAAGCCCCCGCTCATCAGCTACCTCAGTTATGCTTTTTCCGGTGCGGTATATATTAAAACTGATTAGCCGCGTATCGCTGTTACGTATCTTTTCAGTAGTACTTTCCGTCCTTTGTTTGCGTTCGCGCTTTTTGCTTTTCTGGCTGATCTTTGACGAGAGGTTCCTTTCGCTGCAATAGCTATTTACCGGCGTCAAAAACTCCCGGCCGTAACGGGCCAGTTTAATATCGCCAAAACCGGATATCAAACGCAGCTCATCCATACTTTGCGGCAGATAGGTAGCCATCTCAACTAAAGTAGCGTCAGATACAATAATATACGCAGGAACATTTTCCTGTATGGCAATATCCCGGCGGGTATTTTTTAAAACCGTTAGCAGGTCAGCCTCAAAAGGAAGTGTTGCAGCTGGTTGCGATTCATCAATAGTTTGTGTAGCTACCAGATCCACTTTTTGCTGCCCTTTTAATACCCCCTCACTTTTTGAAGTAAGTTTTAATACCGGGTAATTATCTTCTGTAACCAGTAAATATCCCAATGCGGTTAATTCGCGCAGGTAGCGTTGCCAGTCGGCTTTGCTAATATCGGCCCCTACACCGTAAGTTTTCAACTGCTTATGTTCTTCCCTTATCTTATCATTTTTTGATCCCCGTAAAAAATCAATCACATAGGTGCTGCCAAATCGCTGGTTTAATCTCGAAACCGCCGACAATGCTTTTTGAGCAATAAGCGTACCGTCAAATTTAGTAAACTCACTCAGGCAGACATCGCATGAGCCGCAGTTTTCAGGTGCATGTTCATCAAAATAATTTAACAGAAACTGACGGCGGCAGGTTGGTAACTGGCAATATTTTACCATGTCGTTCAGCTTGTTAAGCATAATACGGGTTTGCTCCTCGTTATTTTCTACCGTAGCGAATCCTTTAAGCTTTATCGCATCCCCAGGGGAATAGAATAATAAGGCCGCAGATGGTAAGCCATCCCTGCCGGCGCGGCCCGTTTCCTGGTAGTAGCCTTCGATGTTTTTGGGCATATCCATGTGCACCACATAACGCACGTTCGATTTATTGATCCCCATACCAAATGCTATAGTGGCAATAATGATCTTTATATCATCCCGCAAAAAGGCTTCCTGGTTGCGGGCCTTAACTGCATTATCCAAACCTGCATGGTAGGCTTCGGCTAAAAAACCTTCTGCTTTCAAGTCCGCCGCTAATGCTTCGGTTGATTTGCGCGACAAACAATAAATAATACCCGATTCATCCTTACGGTCGGCCAAAAAGGTAAGCAGCTGGTCAAAACTGTTTTTTTTAGGCATTACCCGGTAAGTGATATTGGCGCGGTTAAAGGAAGAAATAAATATGGCCGGATCTTTAAGCGCTAATTTATCAAGTATGTCTTTTTGGGTCAGCTTATCGGCAGTAGCTGTAAGGGCTATAACCGGGACATTTGGAAAATCATTTTTTAAACCGGCAAGCGCCAGGTATTCCGGCCTGAAATCATGC